>NZ_JAYGHV010000183.1:0-9307 GCF_034932145.1 Spirulina sp. 06S082
AAACGCCGAGTTTCCCCGTTTCTCTGGCATACCCGTCGGCCATCGCAGCAGCCCCACTTTCTTGACGAGAGAGAATTGCCCTTATTCCCCCCCGGCGATCGCTGCGTTCGAGGGCTTCGTAGAGAGGTGCAATATGTCCCCCCGGTACGCCGAAGACGTATTCAACTCCCAATAGTTCTAAATAATCGACAACAAGATCGCTGAGTTGTCTGGGTGAGTCTTTCGGATCGGGAGTTTGAGTGATATTTTTTGTTTGCGGTATGATTTGGGCTGTCATGGCCGTTATTCCTAATTTTTATTCTAATTTTAAATGCGTGAATTATTCGGCACAAACCAAATTGAGGGATTGTTTGACTTGGGCGATCGTTGCTGCCAAAATTTCTACGAGTTCGTCGCATTCCCTTTCCGTAATAACAAAAGGAGGAGAAATTAAGATGTGATCGCCATCCTTACCGATACCGGTGCCGTTTCTACCGCGAATAATGAGTCCGTTGTCCAAAGCTGTTTTAACGATTGTTTTTGTAAGTTGCTTGTTAAAAGGAAAAGGCTGGTGAGTAGCGCGATCGCGCACGAATTCAACGCCAATTAATAAGCCTTTGCCTCTCACATCGCCAATTAAGGGTTCGCGATCGGCAAGTTCTGTTAATTTTTGTTTCAGGTACTCTCCCTTGGCAGCACATTGCTCAATTAAGTTATGTTTGGCAATATAATTTTGTACGGCTAGGGCAGCCGCACAACTGATAGGGTGTCCCGCGTAGGTAAAAGAGGTGGGAATCACTTTGCGCGTGCCATTTTTTAAAGTCGTCCAAACGCGATCGTGCAGAATCACCGCACCAATGGGGGCATAACCACTACTCAGGGCTTTCGTCGCAGAGATTATATCAGGAATTGCGTCCCAATGTTCGATGCCAAAGTTTTTCCCCGTCCGTCCAAACCCCGTAACAATCTCTTCTGCAATAAAGAGGATGTCATAAGCATCGCAGATTTCGCGAATTTTTTCGTAATAGCCCGGAGGTGGAACAATAGCACTACCCGCACCCCCTATAATAGGTTCGGCAATAAATGCGGCGATGGTATCGGGATTTTCTTGTTCTAAGGTTGTGGCGAGATCCTCCGCACAAGCAAGTTGACAGCTTGGATAAGTTAGTTTATAAGGACATTGATAACAGTGAGGGACTTGAATATGAGGAAAGTCAAAATTATAAACCAGTTCTTTCCGGACAAACATACTCCCAGACATAGCGAGAGTTGCACTGGTACGTCCGTGATAACTGTGCCAACGCCCGATAATCCTCTGTTTTTTCGGCTTTCCTCGCTCTTTATAGTAGTATTGGGCAAGTTGGCTGGCAATTTCATTAGCGGTTGAACCTCCCGTCGCAAAAGCAATTCGGTTCATTCCTGCTGGTGCCATTGCCGCGATCGCCTCTGCCAAACGTTCTTGAACTTCGGTGGTAAACTGAGCCTTATTCGCAAAGCAAAGTTTCTTGGCTTGTTCTGCCATTGCCTCACCTATTTCCTCAACCCCATGTCCGATGGAAACAACATGAGTTCCTCCTATTCCATCTAAATAGCGTTTGCCTTCAGAGTCATAAACATAAACGCCTTTACCGCTTTCTAAGACTGGATATGAGTTATTTAAACCCATCGCGTAAAAAACATGAGATTCGGCTTTTTCCATTGAATTATCTCTCTCTTAAAAAATTGACTAGCACTACGAATCTACATTTTTGAGATGTACCCGATCAGACAATCTCTCGATCTTAGATGCGGAAGTAAGTTTCGGGAAACTTTTCTGTAATCATCATCACCGGTTGACGGTTGGTAAAGACAATATAAGTTCTAAAGAGAATCTTATCGTCTTTTTCAACCAGAAAATAATCCGCTAACTGTCCAGTGGGTTCTTTACCTGAGTCGATTATTTCTTTAAAAGTTTCAACTTTGTATTGCAACCAAAGTTTACCAATTGGAGTTTTCGACTTCAATAAATCATCTTGAAATCTTTCTTCAAGTCTTTCTGGAACAATAACAGATTCAGCATAGAGGAAATTTTTGTGGCTAATTTTACCTTGGAGCAAGATTTTTCGTTCTATTATTGACGTTCCTTTCTGTAATTTTAACGCAGGAATATCGTTATGACTAGAAACTAAGCCTTCAGCTAGTTTTACAATCTTCATATTTTCCAACAAATATGCCTCTAGCATTTCCGTAACTGTCCCATCTGTGGTCAGTAACACTCTTTGAAAAGTGCTGAGACTTGAAGGTTCTATATGGCTTCTTTTCAAGGATTGATCTAAATCTGCCCTCATTAAGTTACCATTTGAGTTAATTTCTCGGTCTTGTGTTTGCATTTTTTTGCCTTTATTAATAAACTCAATTAATTCTTTTAAACATCCTTAAATCTAATCTATTTTCATAATTAAAATTTAAGGATGTTCTGCTATCTAACGGCAAAGGATTTCTTTTTCCTTCTGGGTATCCAAAAATTGCCGTTCTAATTCAAGTATTTTGATGCCAAAATTGTTTTGCAGGGGATTGAGAATTCGCTGCAAATCTCTAGGGGATGATTTCGGTTTAAATAATCCTCCTTTCTCCCATTCATTTGCATCTAAGCTAATCGCCCAAGCATTTAACCATCCCGCAGACAACACTTTATTTAACTGTTCTGGCATAATATCTGCAATGGCGATTATAAAGATCGCTTGAGCCAATTCTTCAAAGATTTCGATATTGGCAAGATGATCTTGAATGAGTTCTTCTTCCGATCGGTTTAACTGTAAATTTCGTTCTCTCAGTTCTTTGACAAAAGGAAGTTCTAAATAATCAACAAATCCAAAAGAAATGTTTCCAGAAGATTTTTCTGACCAATCTCGAAAGAAATGTTGCACTCGATTTGTCAATAGGAAAAACTGCCCAGATTTACTATAGACTTTATTCCTTTTTTGCGAATCTAAGTAAATATCACTAAACATTAAGGGGGCGCTAAATGACCATGCTGCTAGAGTGTCCCAAATCACTTTCATTGTGCCAACTAGACCATTTCCTAAACAGTGATACATTGTCTGAATACTTTTGGTGATACTCTTCTGATAGATCAAGAAAAATCGGTTGGCTGAATTGACAGTTTTTTCTGTGAGTTGACCTTGGCGATCGAGTTCGATCATGTTGACAATTGAGGAATTAGCAAACCCGATAAAGTCTGTTGCTGGAGAATAAAATGGATCTGGAAATGTGGCTGCATCACCAACACAAGCCCAACGATCGAAAGAAAATATCTTGTCTGATGTATAACTATATTTTGGCATTTTCATGAACTTTTTCGGTGTTTTTTTTGTCAGACAAGATGCTAAAATAGGTTCATGTTTTGCTAACCATTGAGAGGCTTTTTCGTAGGTATGATAAGACTCAAAGGAATGATAATCTTCATGGGCAACAATGCCAATACTGGTTGCACCTGTTGAGAGGGGAATAATCCAAATCCAATAACCATCACCGCAGAGATGATTGGTGGAAAAATAGCGGTTCTTTTCTGGGACGCGATCGTGCCACTCTTGTTCGTTTTGAGAGACAAAATCTGTGACATCAAGACGACCATCGACCCAAAACCACGAGGCATTATAGCGATCGTTATTAGGTTGTGCTAAACCGAGTTTCTTTTGTAGAAACCGACGACGACCCATTGAATCAATGACCCATTTAGCTTTTACTGTTCCTGTTTCTTTTGTATCTATTTTACTGTAGGTAATTTGGTGTAGATCTCCATTATTCTCAGCCAGATTAATCTCTTTAACTGAACAGTTTTCTAATAAATGAACACCATCTTCTTCATTAAACTTTCTCAGATCGTTTTCTAGCTTTCCGCGATCGACTTGATAAGATTCTGGTGCATGAAATCGCGATAGTCCTAGTTCCGGTCTTTTCTGAAATGCGTCGCATCCATCGCCGAAAAAGTAGCGAATTCCCAGTTTAGGATAATGATTCTCTTCGAGATAGTCTTTGAGATGAATAATATTAGCAAGATAACAAGCACCTACTTCTACCGTAGATTCTCCGACCTTGAAGGCAATTTCGGGTAAGGGACGATTGAGTTTATCAATGGTTAACACGGAGAGATCGGGCATTGTTTGCTTTAATTGCCTGGCTAAGGTTAACCCTGCTAAACCGGCACCGCAAATTACAACATCGTAGGTTTTATCGTTCATGGTCAATTGATTCAGATTTTAGTTTTGTTGGGGTGAAAAATAAAGGAAATATGGGCGATCGCTAATAGAAGTTATTGCTAATAGGGAGATTTTTAACAATAATCTAAAGCGGGAATAAATCCCCTCTTTTGAAAATAGGAAAAGTAGGTGGATAATAGTTGTCGATCTACAGGGGGACAAACAATTGATGTGTCAACTAATCCGTTTCGAGTCTGGTGGGTGTCAAACAGAGGTTTTTGAGAAGAAAACAATTTAATTGACGGTCCGAAAAATAGCCGAGAAATCGAGTATAATTCTTTGTCATTGTGACTTTTAGCATAACTTTTAAGATTATTGAGCCACTGGTTATAACTCGTCTCTTCTAAATCATAACCTAAAGTTTGTATTCCGTCGATCAAATTTCCCCAAGCAATAGGTTGAGGATTGAGGATATGAAAGATTTTGTCCAATGATTTTTTTTGCTGAGATAAATAAACGATCGCCTGACTAACGTAATCAACGGGGACAATATCAATCGTAGTTTCTACAGCCGGAAATTGTCTGATGGTAATACAGGCTTTAAGAACCAGATATAACAAGTCTTTAAGGTTATTAATAATCCCGGTTTTACTATCTCCCATGATTCTCCCAGGTCTATAAATACAAGCAGGTAATCCTCTATTTTTAGCCGTTATTATTAATTGTTCTGCAACCCATTTGCTTTGCTTGTACCCCCCTTTAAGGTTTTCAGCTTGTGGACTATCTGTTTCTTTAATCAAGTTATTGGGAGAATGATTAGTGCCAAAAAAAACGCCCACAGTGGAAATAAAATGAACGGGTTTAGTTTTGCAATGACCCGCTAAACGAAGAACTTCTTGAGTTCCTAGCACATTGGTTGGTTTCAGGGTAGAGTAAGGGTAGAATGAATTGACCCATGCACCGTTATGGTAGATTACATCAAGGCGATCGCCTAATTTTTTAAACTGTTCTTGAGATAAACCTAAGAAAGGTTTAGACAAATCTCCCATTACAGGAATAATGCGCGAAGGCAACTCTTCTTCCCACAATAAATAGCTATCTAGTCCGGCTTTAATGCGCTCTTTTCCTACTTCAAAATCACTACAACGAACCAAACAATAAATTTTGGCTTGGGTTTTTTGAAGCAGTTCCTTGAGCAAATAAGACCCTAGAAATCCAGTTGCTCCTGTTAAAAGAATAGATTGAGGTTGCAGCCAATACTCGCAAAAAGAGTCATCAAATCTAATACTTGGATCGAGTACAGCTTCTGTTTGTAAGTTGAGTGATTCCATCGAGTGCTTACTAGGGAGTGCTGAATCATTATAAGAGCCATTCCTTTCAGTTTAATCCATACCGCTATTTTGTCAAGTAATATTAATATTTTTTTTATAATTTCTCTCCTCATTAAAATTATAACCAAATAATTGAATATCTTCCTCAAATTGTTCTGCGACTAATTTCCTAGTTTTCTCATTGTAATATTCCCGATAATCTCTTTGAGTATGACTCGATCGATTGACATGAGGTAAACTCGCTTGAAGATTAAGAACATTACAAACTGCTTGAAAATCTTGTGCTAAATCTTCATATCGTCCAATAAAATCAACGATTATTTTTCCATTTGTGTCGGTTATATTATCTTTTTGTAGTTTAGGAGTTCCCATCGGATAAGGCTTTTTCGTTATCGCTACCCACTCTAAATATTCTTCAAAAGTTACCCAAGGTCTGTTGTTTTCATAAATTTTTTCTTTAATCATAAAATTATACATCGATACTTGCCAACTCCAAGGATTTCTAACAAAAGCAAACTTATAAAAATCATTATAAACTTCTGGAGATAATTCTTTTTTAGCATCTTTGGCTTTTGCGTGCCAAAATGAGTTAAACCACATTTCATAAAGTGGGTTAGGTTTACCTTTTAACATTTTAGGAGGGCGAGCTATTTTGAATTTATCGGGTTCTTGGGCATAGCCTTTTAGTGCTTCTCTAATGCTAGTTCCAGCTACTTTGGCGACATGAAAGAAAATGAATTTGTGGGTGTAAGAAATTAACATAAATTTTCGCTTTCTACCAGATTAATAAGAGGTTCTACCAAGGGCATAATTTCGGCAATTTCCTGTTCATTTTTCCGCCATTTATCGGGAGATGGTTGAGAAAAACTCATACGAGAAATGGGCAAAGATTGAGAAACGATCGCCTCTATCTTTTCGTTCCAAGATAATCCTGCAAATTCCTTGATTTTGGTGATTGTTTCTTTGGGGTGATTAACGAGATCGTTATAACGAATGCCACACCAATCAGATCGAGGTAGAGTCTTTAGGTCTTCTATAATACAAGCATTGGTTGTTTTCCACTGATAAGCGGCAATTTCAGCCAAGGAAGATTCCTTTAAATGTTCCCATCCAGGGACCAACAGAAAACTCCAATCTCGATAAGGCCAACCTGGAAGCGAGGGATAGGCAATAAAACGACGCGATCGCCATCCTTCTATCATGCTACTAATATTGGCTCGCGGTTCCCGGTAAAGAAAGATAAACAGCGCATCGGGAAAAACCGCTTTGAGAAAGGAGACTCGCAAGGCATTTCTGGGGGTTTTCTCCAGAAAGCGCAGTTTATTGGGACGTTGCTGGATTGGTAAATTGAGATATGCCGTTTTAGTGCGATCGCGCAATTGTCGGGCAAACCCTTCTTTTAAGGCCAGGGTAATATGAGGATCATTTTCTTTTTCAGTTAAACGATTAGAACAATAATCTCGATAGGCTGGATGAAGTTCTGGAATTGCTTCGATAATATCATGACTTTCAGTACCAACACTCCAAATTTCTGCAAACTGAGAGAGGGTCTCAAATAAAAGTGTACTACCTGCTCGAGGTGCCGAAACAATAAAGATAGGGCGATCGAATTCTGGGAGAGGGAAATCTTCTTCAATTTGTTTGAGGGCAAGACTTTTTTGTAAGGTTTGGGTAAACTCTTCTAAGTTCTCTGATTCTAAAGAGAGAAGATGCCAAACTTTTTCTGGTGTTGTCGGGGTTTTAAAGAAGTCTAAAACCCTAGGTATATTGGGCAATTGTTCCCCCTGAGAAGTGTCTGCGACTCGATAGCGGGCATCCCAGTGCAGTTCTGGTTTAACTCCCAGTTTAAGCCTTGCTAATAGTCGCAAATTTATCGATCTTGAGTGAGGTGTTTTAGGGACTGACAGGATTGAGGCGATCGCATCCACTGCTTTTGTCCCGTTACTCGACTCCGGTAGCCATTTTTTAACCTTAACGGCAATCTGCTCTTGAAAACCGATGATTAAGTCTCGATAACTCAACTCTCCACGGTAGCTATGTCCAAAGCGAGCAAATGTTCTTTCCCAATTGCACTTAAATAGATCGAGAGATTCAGCAAGGATTGCTAATTCAGTCTGAGGCATTTCAGTGCTTTTAGCTTCAGCAAGAATATCTGTACTGAGACTAACTATCTCTTGCGTTGTTACCACATTAAAGAAATTTGCTGCCATATAACTTTACAAAAATTTAATAGAGCCTCGCGATCGCCATTTATTCTTTTTCCAAAATACCAACAATTGTCCGCACTAAAATTTCTAGGTCATCGGGAACCCGGAACGAGCGCACATCCTGTTCGATTTTACGCTCTTCCTTGTCCAAAGTTCCAAAAATCCAGATATCGCCAATCGTAACAGCACCATAGAGAAATTGTAAACTCGAGTCCCACTCTGACAAAGCAATGAGTTCTACCGATAGTTGAGTAAATCCTCGCGTTAAATCGTCATTTTTTGCTTCAATGACGAGGAGTTGATTTCGGCTTCGCAATAAATAATCAAGAGAGCCTTTCAGTCTATTATTAACCTGTAGCGGATATTCAATTCTTAACTGACATTGACAATAGCGTGCAATATCTAAAAGAACGGGAGCAATGAGGGTTTCGCGTCGTGCGGCTTCGCTACTGAGACGAATTAAGGGTAACGTTTCTTCAATTCGTTGCTGGAGTTCCCTAATTTTTTCTAAAGCGCGATCGCTCTGGGGCAACGATAATCGTTTGCGAGCAAAGCTATAATCGAACTCAGCCAGAATATCTTCCGATTCGTAGGGTAATTCAAAATAAGAGGGAAATGTATAGGCTCGATCCGTCTGCAAAATGGAAGGTTTGGACATTGTTATTTTAAAGGAGTTAATCAATGGGCTTGTTTAGCGGTCAACTCATCGATATTATCGAATGGTTGGACAACAGTAATGATACGATCGCCTATCGCTTCGAGCGACATAATAACGAAATTAAACAGGGCGCACAACTGATCGTGCGACCCGGACAAAAAGCTGTTTTTGTTAATGAAGGGTTTGTAGCCGACGAATTTACCGAAGGAACCTACCAACTCTACACCCGTAATTTACCCATTCTCAGCACCTTAAAAGGCTGGAAATATGGCTTTGAATCCCCCTACAAAGCCGAAGTTTATTTCTTTAGCACTCGTACTTTCTCCAATCTAAAATGGGGGACTTCCAACCCGATTATGATTCGCGATCCGGAATTAGGACCCGTGCGAATGCGAGCTTATGGAAACTATAGTATCAAAGTCGCCGATCCCCGCAAACTCCTCGAAGAAATTATCGGGACCGACGGACTTTTTCAAGTCAATGAAATTAGCAATCATCTTCGCAATATTATCCTCCCTTCCATTACCAGTTGGATCGCCGGATCGGGTCTGGCTTTATTAGATTTTGCGGCTCATTATCGCATGATGGGCGATCGCGCTAAAGAATTTGTGCAGAAAGATTTCGATCCCATTGGTGTCGAACTAACCCAGCTTTTAATTGAAAATATATCTCTCCCCAAAGAAGTCGAAGAAGCCCTCGATAAACGCTCTTCTATGGGCATTTTGGGCGATATGCAGCAATATAGTCAATATCAAGCTGCTGAGGCGATCGGCAATATGTCCCAACGTCCAGGAAGCAATAGCCCAGGGATGGAAGCCGGGATGGGTTTAGCGATGGGACAGCAGATGATGAATGCAATGCAGCCCCAGACCCCTCAAAATGCGCCACCTCCCGCTCCAACTCAAGCTCAATGGTATCTAGCACGTAACGGTCAGCAATTGGGTCCATTTCCCC
>NZ_JAYGHV010000184.1:0-9221 GCF_034932145.1 Spirulina sp. 06S082
TTGAGATTTTGATTTTAATAAGTGTGAATTTCTTGCCACCTGTTGTGCTGCTGAATCTATTGCTATTTGAGATTTTAATAAGTATGAATTTCTTGCCACCTGTTGTGCTACTGAATCTATTGCTATTTGAGATTTTAATAATTGTGAATTTCTTGCCACCTGTTGTGCTACTGAATCTATTGCTATTTGAGATTTTAATGATTCTAAGATTGTTGCAACAGATTCTAACGTTGATTTTTGTCGCTTGGATATTTCTGAGCCACTTCTCATTATTCCTTCTAAAATATCCATTGCTTCTATAGCTTCTGGCTCTGATAATTCTAATTTAGCAGAGTCTAAAACCCTAAAAATTTCTATTCTTTTTGTCTCCAGCATTTGTATTGCGCCCAGTCTTATTGGTCTGTGGTGCATAACTTTATGTCGTTCATTAATAATACAGTTTATACTGTCTTTTTTTAGTTTTTCCCAACTTTCGAGATCTTCAAAATATACAGAAAAAACATCCCAAAATGAAAAATATTTCAATTTATCTTGAATCTTTTTATTGATATCTAAAATAGACGTACAATCAGACAGTATCTCAGATAGCTCATATACAGAAATCTCTTTCTCTTTAGACCATTCAGAAACTTCAGCAGTTACAAGATCTATTAAATGATCAAACTGAGTGCATTCAAGAAAGTCTAGTATAAAATCGTTATTTTGATGCTTTCCGCGAATTGATTCTGCGTGTTCTCTGATTTTGCTAGGAGCAAGACTTTCTCCCCAATTAAAACCTCTTACCTCTACCAATGCTCGATTAATAAATGTGCGAAAACGTTGTTCGATATCAGCCAAAATTGAGTAAGCCTGTTTGCGAACTTCATCACCCACTTCATCACGTAAGCGAATAAATGTAAGTCCTCCTTTATCTAATAAAATTTTATTGATTTTCTTGTGACATTTATCTAAAGTTTCGCGAGAACCTAAAATGTTCAACTCAATGAATTTAGAATGATTGGGCTTTATAGACAATTCTATATCTGATAAATACTTTTTCAGTACGTCTTCTATTCTACTTTTAAGTTCAGAGGGAGTAATTTGCGAGGAATCAAACAAAAGACAAAGTGAGTATTTTTTCTCTGGCTTCTCTGGCATGGAACTCAATTTTAAATTTTTTCTCTATTTTCTCAATAGTAGCATATCTATTGAAAATGCACTATTGTTCTCAAAATCTCACGATCCTACTCCAAATAGCAAACATAAAATCGCGATCGCTATAAATGTCTTTGCCATGCTTGAGAATCGTATTTTATATGAAAATACGAAACAATCACTATAATTTGTTTCCAAGCAGGCGATCGCGATCGCACCTAAAATCCGATTTGGTTGGCGATCGCGATCGCGAAACTCATCCAACCCTCATTAATAATAATCTGCCTCAACTTCAGTTTGAGGGAAAGCAAGCTCAAAATTAGAAGGATCGCGCAAGAAACGGAAAACTTCCTCCTCCAAACGGTGAATGAGATAGGGTTCGAGGGCATTGCTGTGACGGAGACTGGCAATATATCCATCCATATACAACTGCAGTTCCGTGAAGCGGTTTCCTCTTTGCCAGGATTCTACCAAAGCATCAGTTAATCTTTGGTAGTAGCGAATACACAGTGCATCAGTTAGCATAATTTTAAATTGAATTCAACAAGAGCAGGGATCGACTAAAATGAGAGAGGATACGATTAAAACCGTTTTCTAAAACAAGGATTGACACAATTTATTGTTTATATTCTTAAGTTTATCTCAACCTTCACGTTTCGGCATCTGACTTCAGGAAGTTAGTGCAGTTAAGTCAAACAAATCAACTGAGGTAGCAAGAGCTACAACAAGTTGATGTAAACTTTGGTAAAGTGTCCGACATAATTTGCAAGGGGAATAAAGCTAAGGTGGATTCGGTTCAAATTTTAATTGTTCAAGGGAATCCTCACCTGCGATCGCTATTGGGGTGGCATCTGCAACAGGCTGGCTATTGGTGCCAACAAGCCGACAGCCTCGATCGCGCTAGGGAAATCCTTTCTCGTCGTCAGCCTCCCCTTGTCATTGTTGATTCGGATTTACCCGATGGGGATGGCATTGAGTTATGCCGTTGGTTGTATCAACAGAAACAGTCTTTAATTTTGGTGTTGTCGGCTCGTATCAATCAAAGTGATATTGTGGCAGGTTTACAAGCAGGAGCCGATGATTATCTCAAAAAACCTTTTGGGATGCAGGAATTTTTGGCGCGGGTTGAGGCTTTATTACGGCGTTTGCGGGTTACGAGTGCGCCGCTTTATTTGAACTACGGGGCTTTGAGAATCGATCTGGTACAGCGTCGCGTGCGCTTACAAGAGAATTATATCGATTTAACTCCCCAAGAATTTAGCTTGCTTTATATTCTCGCTCAAGCTGAAGGTACTCCACTAAGTCGATCCGAGTTATTAAATCGCGCTTGGCCTGATGCGATCGATAATCCTCGCACGATTGATACTCATGTTTTATCATTACGCAAAAAATTAGATACAGAACCCGAACAACCGAGTTTAATTCAAACCGTGCGGAATGTTGGCTATCGTTTCAATTCTGAGGCGCTTGAGGGTCATAATGGAAAGTCTACCTCCTCATCTGAAGCATTACAACGATTGGAGGCCAGTCCCGCAGTGGCGATCGCCTCGGGCAAATCTTGAGAATTGCCTAAAATCCTAAAATTAAGTTAAGCGCGTCTCAGCCAAATCTCGGATCAACAAAGTCTTGGAACTAATATACTGACCCCAAAACATTTCCTCTTCACGACTAAACGGATGACCTGGTCTCAATTGCTTCAAAAGCCTTGTTACCAATTCTGTATCGCTCAGTTTTAAAAGCGTCGTTGCTTGAATCTGCTCGACTAAAATCCACAGTTGGCGCAATATTGAAGCATTCATCGTTATGTTCCTCTTAAAGTAGAGTTTGTTCGATTGAAATCTTAAGCAAATCTTAAACGATTTGGAGAATGATGGCGCAATTAGTAACAAATCTAAAGAAAAGATTAAAAAATTATGAGAAGAGGATACAAAAGTTTACAATGGATTCAATCAATAAAAACCGCCAGCCAATCTCTTTATACAAGGCTGGCTTATAATAGAAAAAAGCACACTTGAAGGACTTTTGGCTGGCTTCAAGTGTGCTTTTTTGAAGTCAGATAATCCTTGTTTAAATAAGAAACTAATTTAAACAAGAAGAGAAACTTCATGAGCAAAACTTTCCCGACGCTGAAAATGAAAAGCCCCGGCGATCGCCCCCCAAATTTGCTCATCGGTTTGCGGATCGAGTCCTTTCTCCCAACTGATGAGTTTTTCTGCATCGACGGTAAAGGTACTGTCTAAATAGGTTTCCTTGTCTTTTCGTATCACCTTACAGGCTTTTCCTGGTTCAACTGTCCCTTGAAAACTATTCCCTGTCCAACGGACAATAAAATCGCAACCGGGTAACTTCTCTAAATGTTCTGGGGTTAATTCTGGCAAGCGATCGCGATCGCGCACTGCACCGTAAAATTTTTCTTGGTCTTTGATTTTATAATTTTCAATACCGAGGCGATCGTCTACTACTTTTAATTTTAATACCCGCAAGCGATAGGGTTGATTTAACATAAAATCATAGGCCTGTTCGAGCAACAAACTAACCCCCGATAATAACTCTACAGGTAACGGTCGCATACAGACGCGGATATGAGCGAAAAAAGGTGGATTTTCAATCGCTTGTTCCTCATTACTAAAATCGGCGGACATCCAGCGAGCAAGGGTAAGAATATCGGTTGAATGAGACATAAAAATTCAAAATTCAAAACTCAAAATTAGTTTATCATGGTTTTTCTTGAAAGCGAAAAACTAAAAATTGCGTGACTTGCCGTTCATTAAAATTGTCATCACTGACTAAGATTAAACTTGGCGATCCATCCGGTAAACGTCCAGCAAAGGTCATCCCTTCTAAATTATCGAGGACAATGCCCAAATCTTGCAAATCGAGTAATAGTTGTTTGCGTAGCGGAGTTACGGTACTCAGATCGCCTTTTAAGGTGGCAATGCGAGAAGTATCCGTTGCTCCTCCTGTGGCAATTTGAAACAATTTTGCACCTGTTTCTATACCATCAAATGTTCGTTCTAAACTGAGGAGAAATCCTTCGCGATCGAGAGCCAATAATTCCGTTAAACCGTTGGCAATAACTCCCTCTGAAGCGGGATCGAGGAGATAGAGATTTTCAGAAATTAATAAAGGCGAACCAATCGGATTAATAACGTAATGTAACAAACGAATTCGGGGAGATACTTCTGGAGTCGGATCGATATTATCTTGAACGAGGGCAAATTCTGGGGCAGTAAAAATGCGATAAGGGTCTTCGGGAATTAAACCAGAAATCCCGATCGCCAGTGCTTCAAAACCCAAATTTTCTTGGACTCCGTGAGGGATATCTTCTTTGCGGATAGGTTGGTTAGGTAAAAAACGGGCAGGAAGAGGAATTTCTGTGAGATATTGTCCGGTTTGGCGATCGAATTCTGCCACGAAAGGATCGATTTTTCGACTGGGTATCCCTTCACTTGATATTAATAACGTCCCCTTAGACGTAAGGGCAATGCCTTCAGGATCGATCGCCCCTTGTGCATAAGGATTTCCTGTTTTATCTTTAAGAAATGTTACATTTTTGATTTCAATCCGAGGAGACTTTTCGGCGGAAAATGTTAGATTGAGGGTGTAAAAGCGAGCATTATGGCGATCGTCGGAGAGAGCGTAGAAAATATTGCGATCGCGATCGTAAGTAATGCCCGACAATCCTCCCACTCTCGTCCCCTTATACTCCATTTTGGGTAATTGTACCTCCCCGACAAATTCGAGGGATACATCTAAAAATAAACGCTCTTGGGCGCTAATTTGAGAAGGAGTACAAGCGGAAAGCGCGATCGCGACTATAACAGCGAGGATAAGGGAAAATAAAGATTTTTGATACATTTTTATTGTATTTTATGATATTAACCGCGATCGAACAATAACGTAGGGGTTTGGTCTCCAAACCCTCTAATACAGTCAAAATAATTGCACCGTTGACCATCAAGAATGTCTAAAACTCCTCAATCCAAAGAAACGAGAGAAGATTTCTTAATCTTCTGTAGTGATTATGCCCATAATTCGCTCAAAACACAAGATCGCGAAGTTCGCGAGTCATTAGTGCGTCGTCAAATCCCCCCCCAAAAAGTACGTCGTTTAGAAACCAGTTATAACATTACAATTAAGTTAGGAAATAATCTGAACATCCAACCCGTTAGAAAAATAATTTTGTATCAAATTGATGCAGCAGCCAATTTTTTACGAGATTTTCAAATTGGAATTTTAGGACAACGAACAACTTTATTTCAACTCTATGAAATCGAGTTTTCCTTCGATCGCAATTCTAAATTCACATTTGACTTTTCTGCGGGAAAACTATTTATCAAACTCCCGTATTGGAAAGCACAATGGTTCTCAGAATACCTAAAATATACTGAACTGAGACAACTGTGGACAAAAGGAGAACACCTTCCTCGTTTATCTCCCATTCGTCGGGTTTGGTGGTTATTCGATCCTCTGGGTGAATTCCGTTCTAATCTCAAATCTACCTTGATTTTAGCCGTACAAAAGCAAATTTTAGGCATTGACAAACTGCTGATTCGCTTTGGTTTATTAGAAGCGGAAGAAAATTCAGAACAGTCTGGAAAACTGTCCTCTTCTATTCCACAAAGTTTTAAACAAGGAACGATCGCCTATCTTAAAAGCGCGATCGATGAGAAAAAATTAGGATTTAATTTAGAGTTTGTTTTAGAGAATCAAGACGATAATAGTCTCCTCAAACTTTTGCAGAAGTTTCAACAAAATTTAACCGATCCTCAACAAATTGAAGAAATTATCGACGTTGCAGCCTTAACATTACAAGATACCCTTCGTCAAGAACAATCTAACGTTGATATTAAAATGTTTGGTTTAGTTAATGTCGGAAATTACCATCGTATTGATGTAGATTTGAATTTAAGTACGGGATATTTAAGAAAATATGTAGAAATTATCCCTCGCAAAGCTGATATTAAAGCTATTCAATTTGGATTAGTTAATGTCTACACCATTGATGATATTACTGTAACGCCAAACTTTCATAGTGCCATTAAACTCGATTTTAAAACGGCTGCTCTTGAAAAAGCCCTGCAAGAAATTAGTTAAATAACTATTCACTATTCACTGTTTTTTGTTACTTCTAAATAAATGAGAATGTTCGGGATGATAGAGACGCGATCGCGCATTATCGCTGTTTTTTAAAGCTGGACTAATTAAATATAATGTCGTGCGAATTAAATCATTTTCTCGAGAGGCGATCGCCATTTTTTCTAAAGGAACTAGCCAGATTTTTTCATCTTTCCAACCGATGCGAAAACAAATAGCCACAGGAGTATCTGGAGGATAATATTGCAGCAATTTATTTTCTGCTGCTTCGATATGACGTGCCGCTAAATAGAGGCACAAACTGGCTTTATGTGCTGCTAGGGAAGCCAATTCTTCTGCTTCTGGAACCGCCGATGCGCTACCGCTAATACGAGTTAAAATAATAGTCTGTACCAATCCAGGAATAGTTAATTCTGTGCCTAATTTAGCCGCCGCCGCTTGATAAGCACTAATTCCTGGTATCAGTTCAAAAGGGATATTTTCGGCGCTTAATCCTTGAATTTGTTCTTGAATGGCGCTATAAAGAGATAAATCTCCTGAATGTAAGCGGACGACAGAACGATTAGCACGGACGCGATCGCACATTATCGGTAAAATTTCTTCAAGGGTTTTATTACCCGTCGCAATCAATTCAGCCTCGGGACGAATATCCCGTAACATTTGCTTAGGAACAAGAGAATCTGCGTAGAGAATAACATCTGCACGAGTGAGAATATTATGCGCTTTTAGGGTTAGAAGTTCCGGATCTCCAGGTCCTGCGCCAATAATATAAACAGCATTTTTGAGAGGTTGCGGCATAAAAAGATCGGAATAGCTAGATTCTAGTTATAGAGTTCGGTCAACCCATTAAAACAGTTTTGGGGATGAGTTGCAATTCACCATCAGTATTAACTTGCTGGCCAATGCCGAGGAAATGTTTATTTAGATCGTAAACGCGAACAAATTTGTCTGTTTGAACCCACTCTTCTGCGGGGATTTTTTGTCCCTGACACCATCGTTTTGCAATATCCATTTCTAACGCGATCGCCTCAAGATGTTCGAGGGGAACTTCTGGTGCAATGGGTTGAAATTCTCCCCGTTTAATGGCATTTTCCAACTCTTCCAAAGTAATACTCTCTACTAATTCCAAACCGCAACTCTTCGTTCTTACCAATTTGGCTAAAGTTCCTCCCGTCCCGAGTAAATCCCCCAAATCTCGCGCGATCGCCCGAATATAAGTTCCCCCACCACAAGTAATAGCAACCTCTAATTCAGGAAATTCTCCCAGATTCCAGCTTAAAATTTTAATGTTCTGAATTTCTACAATTCTGGGGGGAACATCGACCTTTTCTCCTGCTCTTGCCAATTCATACATCCGCTTTCCTCCTCGTTGAATGGCACTGTAAATAGGAGGAATTTGCTCGATCTTACCAATAAATTGAGGTAATATTGTTTGGATTTGTTCTAATTCAATCCCGCAGTGCGATCGCTGCTCTAAAACTTCTCCTTCGAGATCGTCCGTAGTTGTTCGCCAGCCAAAGCGAACCCGAGCATGATAGGCTTTCTCTTCTGGAAGATATTGCAGAAGACGAGTTGCTCTGCCGATGGCGATCGGTAAAACTCCAGTTGCGGCTGGATCGAGAGTTCCTCCATGTCCAACTCGTTTCAATTTTAGCAATCGCCGAACCTGCGCTACGCAATCGTGGGAGGTAAATCCCGCCGGTTTATTAAGGTTGAGAAAGCCCAACATTCTGAAAATCTCGATAAAATTAATCCTATTTCACGGTATAGTAGAACCTTCAACAAGTCTCCCAAGTTATATTCTCAACCGAGATGAATTCTTTTAGTGTAAAGATTTATTAACTTACTGAAAAAAACAACTCTATCCAGAGACAGAGAAAAAAACTAAAACAATATTTTTTGCGTTTTAGTGCCGAGTTTTGTATTTGCTTCAGGGTTGGCGATCGTGATATGCTCAAAAACAGTGAAATACTTTTGTTTATTATCTCAATTAGTTTTAACTAATTCTTGCGAAACGTGACAGACCACAAGGGAAAAATCCTAGTGGTAGACGACGAACCTGCGGTAAGACGAATCCTAGAAACTCGTTTAACAATGGTAGGTTACGAAGTCGTTACCGCTTCTGACGGTGAAGAAGCACTCGCTTTGTTTTTTCAAGAAACTCCGGATCTGATCATTCTTGACGTTATGATTCCCAATGGTGATGGGTATTATACTTGTCAAGAGATTCGTAAAGATTCTGATGTTCCTATCATTATGCTAACTGCTTTAGCTGATGTAGCCGATCGCATTACTGGATTACAAATTGGAGCAGATGATTATTTAGTAAAACCCTTTTCTCCTAAAGAACTAGAAGCGCGAATCCAAACTATTTTGCGTCGTGTTAAAAAGATTAGTTGGCAAAATAATGAGGACGATCCTAATATCACTCAAATTGGCCTTCTCCGTATCGATCCCAACAAAAGGCGAGTTTCTCTCGGCGATCGTCTGATTCGCCTAACAGAAATTGAATTTAATATTTTACAGTTGCTGATTGCTCAATCTGGAAAACCCATTTCCCGCGCGGAGATTTTACAGGCTATCTGGGGTTATAGTCCCAGACAACCCGGAGACTTGCGCTTAGTGGACGTTCACATTTCTCGATTGCGAGGCAAAATTGAGACCGATCCCAAGCAGCCGGAATTTATTGTCACCGAACGGGGAATGGGTTACTCTTTTCAACATTTAGCGGTCATTGCCAGTCATCAGTTACCGGCGATGCGACCCCGTTGAAGTTGTTCCCTTAAAGTTCTCATCTAGATTTCTCATCTAGATTTCTCATAGTGTGATGCGATCGCTTATCCCACCAAATGTGATTCTAAGAACCAGAGGCGTTTATCGATCGCCCGAGATATTTCGGTATAAAGATCGGCCGTGTCTGCATCTCCTGCGGCATCGGTTTTGTCAATAGCCTCGCGAATATGCTTCCCATAAGCAGCATAGCGACTGTC
>NZ_JAYGHV010000185.1:0-9164 GCF_034932145.1 Spirulina sp. 06S082
TTCGGTGACACTTCGAGTAAGTCTTTTGGCAGAATCGTGGTGGTAATTTCCCACCCGAACCAACAGTTAGTTTTGCTTTATGACGTATTGACTGCAATCGTTTGTCGCGACGGTCTATATCGGCTGCCCGATGAAAAAATTCCTTTGCAGTCACAGTGCCGTCAGAATTGACAATTGTTGCAGTCGCTAAAGTATTAATACCGACATCAACGGCTACGACTTTTGGAGAAGGTGTTAAGGATTTTGGCTTGATTTTAAATGGAATGGATAAGCAAACTGATTTATCACCAACAATTAATGTTGGCGATAATTGCTTGTTGTTAGGGTCAAGATGTCGCTCTCGTTGGGAAACAATTTTAACGGTTATCCAAATCCAATCCAAACCATTAAAAACCTTGATTTCTGCTTCAGATAACTCATCGTTAAACTTAATGCACTGCCCTTTATACAGCACAGCATAAACATTCGTCTTACCGTTCAATTTAGGAGGAAGTGCATCTTTTCTTTTTCTTTGTCCTGATTGCCAAGACGAATATCGTGTAATGAATGAGGAAACTTGACCAATTACAAATTCTATGGCTGCCCGTCTTAAATAAGAGGGGAACTTGTAGAATTTACGGTCAAAATGAGAGTATCTAGGACTGGGATTCTTTTTGGTTTTATGAATGAGTTTCTCGGTTGCCACACAAGAACTTTCTGCACTATTAATGTGAGAGTAATGAGTATAGACCACACCAATCAATCCACGAACGAATTGACGATAAATATTTTGGGTTAGCCGCAAATATTTACGTTGTTCTGGTGTGGGTTGTAATGCCCATCGATCTGTGCGTACAATCGAGTTGACCATATTTCTATCATTGCTCACGTCGTTTGATTATAACACGCTAAATACCAAAAACCACAGTGCTTATCGGATTTTTTATCATATCGTATTGGCCGCTAACTAGCGATTCGTCCTGTCGGACTGAATCGTAGGATGCGCGGCGCATTTTTGCTCAAAGTCTTGTCCGTATCCCTTCCCCTGAACCTTTGTCCCCATACTGAGAACTTTTATGTCAGTTCTCAGTATTGTACCTCATGATTTCGCAATTTGCTATATTGTCTAATTGAAGGCATCCTTAACAGTATTTTTCATGTCTTCTACCACATTAAGAATATTACTTTCAACCTGCTTAACTTGTCCCTGAAACTGATCTTCACGGTTGCCAGTAACATTGCCAATCTGTTCTTGAGCCTTACCTTCAAGATTTTTTTCTATTGCTTTAGCCCGATTGTTTGATGTCATGTCATCTTTCAGATCTTCTGCTGCATTCCGAACCTTACTTTCGACCTGTTTGGCTTTTCCCATCATTTGATCTTTGGCATTGCCCGTAACATTACCGATCGCCTCTTGGGTTTTGCCTTCAACATTCTTTTGCATTGCCTCGACTCGGTTCATTGATGCTAGTTGAAATGAAGGATAATTGTTCAATTGCGCGAGAGATGTTGTGGCAGCTAAACTATTGGCTGTTCCGAAACCAAACGCGATCGCAGTTGTTAGCAAGATAGCTAAAGTACTGTTTAGAAAAAGACGACGAAGCTGTTTAATTAAACTCATGGTTAATCTTAAAAAATGAATGATGTATGTTCGATCGGTTTCGTCAGTAATTTATGGTTCATAGTAAAATATGAACGCGACTAACGAAACGAGAAGATAGCTTTTGCAAGTAGCAAAGAATTATCAACAACCTTTTAGACTCTTCGTCCAACAAATAAATTGTAGACAATGCCGATCAGCGCCAAAACTAAAAGTATATGGATTAAGCTGCCACCAATGTGAATAGAAAATCCCAGTAACCAGAGGATGAAAACCACACCAATGGCAGTCCAGATGAGATTAGACATTTTTTTACGTCCTTGTTAAATTCAGTGTTAAATTCGGTTTTTATACCACTACGGTAACGGATATTTTATTAATGAAACCTATAGTTAGGTAATCAGCAGAAAGAATTAACAATTTCACAGACTTTGTTAAGAATAGTAAGCATTCAGGCAGGGCAACGCGTACTAATAAACGGACAAGACTTTGATTGAGTATGCGTTTGCCCTGTATTTTGATACAATTCACAGCTTCTCTGCCTTAAGACAGAGAAGGGTCTTGGGATAAGAAAGCGCGATCGCTGGGAATAGATGCAACCGGTTCCGTGAGGGTAAATTCCCCCGCTTCAATCCATTGTTTGAGTTCTTCAGCAACTTGACGAGAAAGACGAATACTGGCGAGAGGTGCGGTTCTCACTTTTTTCCCTTGAATGGTAATGTGACCGTTTTTCAGTTGGGCATAAGTGAAAGAGCCAAAGGTGGGGCGCACTCGCCGAGGAATGGCAAAATCCACCACAGGAGCAACAATTTCTTCATCTCGCACCGCGCACTTTAGCACAATTTCTTCACTTAAAACCGGAATGGGAATGCCTACTCCCAAAACGATCGCGGTGCCGTAATTTTGGAAATAACAACCTCGTACCCAACGAGAATTCATCTGTTTAGCATCCCCGATCGCCGCCAAAGTACAGGCTGGACCGATGGGGGTGCGATTCTCTAAACGTTTTTGTAGGGGAAAGTGTTGGGTTCCCTCCCATGTGATATAACCAATTCCTCCCCCTAAAAAAATCTTGGTACCGATACCGATGGTTTGTAAATCTGGGTCGTTGAAAAGGGGAGAAATAGCCCCCGGATTAGCATAAACTGCATTGCCAAATTGCGGGTGCAAGGGACCGAGATAAGTGTAGAGAATGCGATCGCCACCATTAACCCCCACAATAAAGTTTTGATAGAGATTGCGCGGATTAAATAAATAAAATTGATTGATGCTATCTCGATTAATCGTGCTTTCCCAAGAAGCACGAGGATAGCAGTCCGTTACCTGTCCCGTCGCCCGTAAATGGACGGATTTTCCCGCAATCAGGTCTTCGATTACGTGACCTCCTCCCCTGACAGGAGAAGGGTTTCCCGCTATTCGTTCCGTCTCCGCTTCCCCATAATCCGCCATCATGGTCGCCCCTAAATACAAATCTACTGCCCCCAAACCTCCATAAGCGGGAACCCCATCTAACCAACACTGGCGAATTTTCATCGGTGGGTCTGTATGACCCACGTTGAGGATAGCGCCAACGGATTCCATGGGCTCAAAGGTGCCTGTGGTGACGACATCCACGGTTTTCGCTACTTGAGCGATACTGGTATCGGTTAGGCGTTGTTTGAGTTCTTCTACGGTCCAAACCACGGCTTTTGAGGCGCGAATTTTGTCATTAATTTCGACAATGGTTCTCTGCAAACTTAAATCTCCTTCTGGGTAATGGGAAATTAGGGGTAGAAATTCTCGGGAAGAAAATCTTCTGATTGATTATCAGTACAAATGTTGATTATAATGGACTCATCGCCCTTAATCCCAACCGATCGCGATGGAATTTAATTACGCATACAACGGTAGCACCGCAGTTAGTGACGGTGGAAATAGTACGCAAATGTCCTTTTCTCCGGACACGAAGCGTCAACCGACTTATTTTGTTGGCGAATTGCGGAAAAATATTGCTTTTCGCGAGGCTATTAGTGCTTTACATGATGTCGTCGTCTCGGATCTGCGCTTTAAACCCAAAGATCGCACCGAATATAAAATATGGCGATCGCAACAAGATGACTTAGACTGGCAGTTAATCGCCGCACAGCGATCGGAGGTGCGGGAACGGATACGAACTTTACAAAGTGAACTTAAAGACCTCTATCAACGCAAAAGTAACCGTTGGTCGGGATATTACAAAGCACAAAGAGACTACTATAACTATCTCTACGAACGCGATCGCGATATGTGGTTTGTTCTCGATCCGGTGATTACCGTCCATCCTGATGAGGTATTTTTTGAGTGTTTTTCTCAGGATGAATCGAGTTATGGTCGTTTGGGGGCAAGTTACGAGGTTTTTAAGAACATTAATGAGTTTGCTTGCGGGACAACTAATATTGATTATTCGGCGGATCTCTACAACGAATTTCAAAAAATTCGCAGTTATAAAAACACTTTATTTCAAGTCGATCCTTCTGGGTTTGAGGTACAAACAACTCAGGAAGATACTTATAAAGAAGTGAAAATCGATTTACCGGATAGTTGGGTGCGAGGGTTCTTACAAGTGAGTTCCGCTATGTCTCTCCCAGCAGTTCAGTTGGAATTGCAGCCGATGGATGTTTATAATATTTGCTTTATCCTGCGACGTTACAAAGAAAAACAGAGTCCGAGGGGGATGCGCTACCATTTGACTCCTGGACAACCGATCGAGATTGTGTTTGAACCCTGGGAAATAAAGGTAATTTGTCCGCGATCGCTATACAAGGGAACTAAGGCACAAGTTATCAGAGTTTGGGGTCGTCGTCGTCTTCTCATTCTCGAACGTCTTCTCCCCATTGCTAAGAAGTTTACCGTACATCTCCTCGGCACGGGAATGCCTTCTTTTTACGTAGCGGATCTGGGGGATATGTCTTTCACCTTGGGGTTATCGGGGTGGAGTGCAAATGATTGGTCGGGATCGGGGAATTTTGACCTGATGACCTCTAGGACAGAGGTAGATGCTTTCACCCAGCAACAAGTATTTACGAGTTTAAAGGAAAATTGGGCGGAATCTGTGGGAGATTTAGCCAAGCGCTTAAATTTAGATCGGAGTATTATTTTGGCAGCATTAAGTGCTTATACCCAAGCAGGTCGAGCAATTTACGATCTCAATAAACAAGTATATCGCGTGCGGGAGTTGAGTCGCGAACCTTTACCGATGGAAAGATTGCGCTTTGCGAATGAACGAGAAGAAAAAGCAACTCGTTTTTTAGAGGATAATAGCGTCAGGGTTACGAGTATCGCGGGAGACTTGGAAAGCGACCATACTGTGCAAGGAACTGTTGGCGATCGCGATCGCACTTACGAACCCTATTTAGTTATCGATCGCGATCGCCGTCTCGTGCAAGCTGAGTGTAGTTGCAATTGGTTTCAACAGAATAAATTATATAAGGGACCCTGCGAGCATATACTGGCTTTAAGAATGCAGTGCGATCGTCAGAAGAGACGGTCAATCTAAGCAAGACAAAAATCGGCAAATAAAGTTATGCGAGTTAGACTTAATAACATAGCCCCATTTGCAGAGTATCTTCCCAGGAGGACTCGTTGATGGGTTTTCAGATGTGCAGTACCCCCGAACAGTTATGACAGCGTTCGAGTCCCCGAGTTTGACCTTTGAGAGTGAGGAATTCATTACCACCGCAACCCAACGGGTGTCCTTAATCGAACAATTATTGGCGATCGGTACAGCGCTATCGGGAAGTCATGACTTGGGGGAATTATTGTCCCTAATTCTCAGCAAAAGTCGCGAAATTACCTGTAGCGATGCGGGAAGTGTTTTTTTAGTCGATCGCATCAATTCAGTACCTCAACTCGTATTCAAAATTGCTCAGAATGATTCTCTCCCTAGGGTTTTGTTTCAAGAGTTTACCCTACCCCTCACGTCAAAAAGTTTGGCAGGATATGTGGCTTTAACGGGACAATCTCTAAATATTCCCGATGCTCATAATTTGCTACCCGGTTTACCCTATCAACTCGATCGCAATTTCGATCGCGATTTTTCCTATCGCACTTGTTCGGTATTAGTGCTACCCATGCAGGATGCAGAAGGGGAAATTATTGGAGTCCTGCAATTAATTAATCGCAAACTGCGCCACGATATTAGAATCAATGGAGATAATGCCCTAAATGTTACTCAACCCTATTCGGACTGGGAAGAACGTTTAGTGCGTTCTTTAGCTTCTCAAGCGGCAATTTCCATCGAACGTAATATTCTCCAAAAAAGCATTGAACACCTCTTTGAGGGCTTTGTCAAGGCTTCTGTACAAGTTATTGAAGCACGAGATCCCACCACTTCCGGACATTCCGAACGAGTAGCCGCTTTAACTGTGGGTTTGGCTCGGGAAGTGACGGAGATGAAAAAGGGACGCTTGCGATCGCTCTATTTCAACCCACAGCAAATACAGGAAATGCGTTATGCGGCCTTACTACACGATTTTGGCAAAATTGGCGTTCCTGAAGCAATTCTTAATAAGCGCAAAAAGCTCTATCCCCAACAATTAGAAGTGATTCGTCAGCGTTTTGCTGTTGCAATTCGTACCTTACAAATGGAGTGCGCCCAGGATAAGTTTCAGTATTTGGTCAATCATCCCGATTATCAGCATACTCCCGATGCGAATTGTTCTCATTGTCAGCAATTACAAGCCTTTGACGATCGCTTGGAAGCAGCGTTAGAAAAGCTCGATCGCTATTTAAAGTTTATGGAAGAGATCAACGAACCCGAGGCATTAGCAACAAAGCGATTTGAGGCTTTATCAGAGGAGGCTTTTGTGGAATTAACCGCACTTTCAGAGTATTACTATCAGGATATCGATGGCACTCTCAAACCCCTCGTCACTGCCCAAGAAATGGAGCAAATGTTATTACCTCGGGGCAATTTAACCATAGAAGAACGTTTTGAGATCGAGGCTCATGTGACTCATTCCTATGAGTTTCTCAAGCGCATTCCTTGGACAAAACATCTACAAGATATTCCGGCGATCGCCTACGGACATCATGAAAAATTAGATGGTAGCGGTTATCCTTTGGGGTTAACGGGGGAAGAAATTCCCATTCAAACACAAATGATGAGCATTGCTGATATTTATGATGCGTTAACGGCGGCGGATCGTCCCTATAAGCGTCCAATTCCTGTTAATATTGTTCTCAACATTCTACGAGAAGAGGTTGAGAAGAATAAAATCAATGGCGATCTAGTCGAGATATTTATTCAACGTCGAGTCTATCAAATTTTGAGCCATCCAAGATAGAAATTTGGTAGAATTTCTATCTTATTTTCCCCTTATTTTGCTCTTATTGCCCTTGACAGGTTTGCAGTAATTCGCGATCGCGATCGCTGATATCTTCGATGGGATAAAATCCCTCCAAACCAGGTTTATTGGTGGGGATATCCCCAACTGAAGCAACTAAAGAAGTATTTTCAATGGCGATCGCATAAGGAAAAGTTTCTCCCGTGTAGCTATCGGTTATATTTAAAGCCAATTGACCTTCTTTTGTTGCACCTCGGAAGCAATCAAAAGAGGAACGAGGCTGATAAAATGCTCCTGTGATTTGTCCGGCTTTAACTTCAAGAATAGCGTAAGATTTGCCAATTTCGTTAGGATTTACCGACTCACCGTATAAATGAATACCTTCTGCTAAGGTAATGGGTGCATTGCGGGTTGTTTCTGCACTCTGATGCGCGATCTCTGGGGAAGCGATCGCGGGGGTAGCAACGGTTAAGGCGACCAAGGTAGCAGCGAAACTACGAGAGATGGGGTTGTTTTGGAGCGTTTTCATAATTCATTATCTCAATTCCTCACAGGTTTACTATCCCGCGATTTACTTTGCCGTGCAGCGATCTTCCTCGGTTTTGGAGGTGAGATAGGGCAGAATTTTGAGAGATCGTATCCCTTCTCAACTAGCGATCTGTATCACAGAAAACGTTCTGGAATTCGGAGTTAAGGGTTGAGGAGTGATATATTCTGAACTTTGCGGCGAAAATCTATGCTTTTTTTCTTTTTCTTACAATTCTTTACATTTTTCTTTTCTCTTCTCGTTCTCAATCATGGGATTAATCAGTTTATCCTCAAACGTTCTGGTTTTGAGTCTGCATCGCTTCCCGTTTTTGCTTGGGGATGGCTGATTTATTTTCTTATCTATATTGTTAGTCGTTGGTTAGCTGTACCCGTTGAACCCATCCGGAATATTTTTACAGGCATGGCTTTTAGTATTGCGATCGCGGGAGGAATTGTCTGGTTTTTTCGGCCTCATTGCTCGTTTTGGCAACAGCGTCGGCAAGATTTACCCCTCGATCTGGGAACGCTTGCTTTCTTATTTTGTTTCGTGATTGCAATGCTTTATATCGGACCCTATTTAGAACATCCATCGGATTCAGTAGATTATTTTTATCGCATTCAAGCCTGGGAAAAAGCCAAGTTTATGAACTATTTTAGCGAGAATCGCTATGTTACTTTTGCTACATTTTACGAACATTGGCTCTTACAATCTTCGGGATTGAGTTATGGGGAAAGATTGGGTTTAACCTTCGTTTCTGCTCTGACCCAAGGAATCTTATTTTGGGAATTTATTCGTATTGCTAGATTCATCACCCATAATCTTCCTTTAAGTTGGTTAGCCAGTTTAATGTCTTTAGGTTATTTTGGCTATGATGCCATTAGTTTTTATCGTTACAGTGTCTTTTCTGGTCCGATGCTGTCTTATATTATTTATTTAGAGGCATTGGTTTTAATTATTGCTCTCTTTTTAAAAGAGCAATGGCGTTACTTATTGTTTTTACCTCCTCTGCTTTGGTTTTGTTGGGATAACCACGAACAATCTACTTTATTTCAAGTGACTGCGATCGCGGCGATCGCTACAACTTTGGTGCTGTTTCGTTATCGCAGTTTAAAGCCTCAATTTAGACGAGTTTTAGTGTTGGCGATCGCCTTGGGCATATTGGCTACAATTTCATTCTGTTTGCTGCGAGAACCTATAGCCAAAAATTTAGATTTAGAATATCAAAACTTATATCTCTTCAATATTGAAACTATTTTCGGCTGGAAAATGTATGTTATTCGCTATACCCCTTTAAGTCATGCGATCGGGCTTGTGGGTTGGCTAATCGTATTCACAACAACACTATTTTTACTCTTTGGAAAACCTGAGAGAAAACTGGATATTATGTCGGGATTAACACTATTTCCCTTTCTGCTTTTTTGTAATCCCTTAGCGATTGAAGCTCTTCGCCGCGTTATGGCAGCAGAACAATTTCATCGCTTAATTTATGGCTGTTTATACTGGATGTTACCAATTTTCTTACTGCATCACTTCTCACCCCAGTTAGAAAGTTTTACTTCTCAAATTGTGTTGTTCAAAAAGGAAATAAACAATACAATATATCCTCAATATTTTATCATTATTTTATTACTTTTTACTTCATTAATTCCTCGCGATCCAATTTACGGAAAAATGATTCACAGTTGGTTAAAAGTTCCTCATGCTTTGGATGGTTCGGATTTAAAACCTGTAATTCGTTACCTGCGGGAGAATG
>NZ_JAYGHV010000186.1:0-9117 GCF_034932145.1 Spirulina sp. 06S082
AAAATTTGTCCAGTAATATGAGAATTCTTTTCCTGCATGGATAATAAAACATCAGCAACTGGACGAGAAATCATAAACATATCTGCCCCTGTTTTTGGCCATTCTGACCAAAAATAGTTCCTTAAACGGTGAAATAAATGGGAAGATATTCGATCAAATAAACGATCTGCAAGAGTCCTTCTAACAGCCCAAGCAACATCATATCCTTGTTGAATTTCTAAAAATAATCGATGGACTAGATCGGGAGGTTCTTGTAAGTCTTGAGGAAGAAAAGTGATGTAATCTCCGGTTGCATTTTGAATGCCCGCTAGAATGGCAATATATGATTTAAAATTTCTGGCTAGTCGAATGGCTTTAAAGATAAAATTTTTTGGTTTTAAACTACGCACGAGGTCAAAAGTTTTATCTTTAGAGCCATCATCAACAAAAATAATTTCTGTGTCAAAATAATCCTGATTTGCTAAGGCAAGTTTTTCTAATTCTTCAGGAAGAATATCCCAAAGATGTTCGGCATAATATAAAGGAATAACAATCGATATTTTAGATTTATTCATTTTTTATACAGTTGGTTGAGATTTTACTTTTCTACCTTCTTTATCAACCCATCCCATGTGTTTTGCGGGAATACCTCCGACTAATTCAAAAGGTTTTACGTCTTTAGTAACAACAGCACCCGCAGCAACCATTGCATAAGTCCCTACAGTTAAACCACATAAAATAGTAGCATTTGCCCCTAAAGATGCTCCTTCACAAATCAAAATTGTGCCGCGATACCAGCTTTCATCTTTATCTTCAAAATAGCGCTTTTGTAGATCGGGATTGCGATGAGAACGGGGATACATATCATTTGTAAAAGCAACATTAGGACCGATGAAACAATAATCTTCAATTTTGATTCCCTTCCATAGAGAAACATGGGTTTTAATGGTGACACCCTTACCAATTTCTACACCAGATTCAATAAAAACATGATCGCAAATGTTACAATCTTCGCCAATTTTAACTTCTGGTAAAATATGAACGAATGCCCAAATTTTCGTGCGATCGCCTATCTCTTCTGTCTCAACAATTGCTTGGGGATGAATATAAGTATTTTCGGGCAGAGATAATCGATAATTGTTCATTGATGATTATTTTTGGAAATTTCCAGAAACTGTTGATAATCGCGAATATAATCTTCAGTTAAGTAATGCTCAGAAGCAAGGACAACTAGAACAGAATTTTGATGATAGATTAAATCTCCCCAAACTAGAGGTTTTTGATATAATCCCATCGCTGGATCGTTTAAACAAAACTCGTATTTCTGAAAGCCATCGTGTAAGATTACTTTTACTTCTCCTGCTACGCAAATAAGGATTTGGTGTAAATTATGATGAGCATGGCCTCCTCGTTTCATGCGATCGCGGCAACCATAAACCCAATAGGTTCTTTGAATGGGAAACGGACAAGTCTTTTGTGCTTCAGCAACTGCAAGATAACCTTCTTCTCGAGAGCCAATTGTAGGAAATTGAATCAATAGTTCATCTTTGTTGATAAAAGATTTTAATTCGGTTGATGACATAATCTTGCTGTTCTTTTGTTAAACTAGGATAAAGAGGTAGGCTAAGTTCTTCCTGTGCAATTTTTTCGGTAATGGGTAGGGAAATTTTAGCCCAAGATCGATCGCGGTAGCATTCTTGTTGATGAGAAGGAATGGGATAATGAATCAATGTGCCAATTTCAGACTCTTTAAGAAATTGTTGCAAGCGATCGCGCTCTTCCACTAGAATAGGAAAAATATGATAGACGGCATTGGCATTATAGGGTAACAAGTAAATTGGCAGGCTGTGGGACAAATCTTGTAGGTTTTCAATATACCGTTTGGCTAAATGTTTCCGTTCTCTGTTTTTGACCTCTAATTCCGGTAATCTGTGCCGCAGAATAGCTGCTTGAATTTCATCTAAACGACTATTCCAACCTGGGAGTTGATTATAATATTTTTCCCCCGAACCATAATTTCGTAATAGCTTGACATTTTGGGCAATTTGTGCATTAGACGTAACAACGGCACCGCCATCTCCCAAACAACCGAGATTTTTAGTGGGAAAAAAGCTAAATGCACTCGCATCTCCCCAGGAACCGACAGGGCGATCGCCAATCTTCGCTCCATGGGCTTGAGCGCAGTCGTCAAAGAGTAGTAAGTTATATTGGCGGGCAATTGCCTCTAGCTTGTCCATAGGCGCAGGTATGCCGTATAAATGGACGGTAAGGATGGCTTTGGTGCGATCGCCTATCTTTTCGACAATGCGATCGCAGTCGATTTGCAAAGTCTCCCAACAAGGTTCCACGAGAATAGGAATCGCTCCAATTTGCGTAATGGCCAAAATGGTTGCAATGTAAGTATTCGCAGAAACAATAACTTCGTCGCCCTCACTAATCCCCCCCGCAAGTAACATTAAGCGCAACGCATCTAACCCATTTCCCGTGCTGATGCAATATTCAGCTTGACAAAATGCCGCAAACTCCGTTTCAAATTCTGTTACTTCTCGACCTAAAATATACCAGCCCGAGTCAATAACCGAAGCGATCGCGGCCAGAAGGCGATCGCGATCGTGATGAATACCAAGAAGATTCAAATAGGGAACTTGTACCAAAACAAATGATCGGCAAACAATTATCAACTATGATATTACTGCTTTGTCGTTTTTGAGGATAGTGCGATCGCCCTGTTGATACATGACCGAAACCGACCAACACGCAGAAATCGCAATGAAGAATGAACGATCGCCCATCACTCATTATCCATTATTAATGACTGTTGGTAGTGCTATTCTCTTTTTTCTGCTGGCAACACTTCGACACGCTTTATTCAAATCGAATGCTTACGATCTGGGCTGGTATGACCAGTATATCTATTTAATTAGTCAAGGATTGCCGCCTATTGTTTCTTTTCGAGGACCGCAAACATTTCATTTATTGGGGGATCATGTTGCCATTATTTGCTATCCCCTCGCCCTACTGTACAAGATTTATGCAACAGTTCATTGGTTATTTGCCCTCCAAGCGATCGCCTTAGCTGGGAGTTGTTGGTTAGTCTGGTTGCTGTCCCGACAAAGTGGTTTAAAAGAAACCGATGCAACCATGATGGCGGCAGTTTATTTACTGTATCCTCTTATTTTTAACGTTAATATTTACGACTTTCACCCAGAAGTTTTAGCAATTCCGGGGATGTTGGGTGCAGTTTGGGCTGCGAGAGAGAGAAAATATATTTGGTTTTGCAGTGCGATCGCCCTAATTTTAAGCTGTAAAGCCGTTCTTTCCCTAACAGTGGCTGCTATGGGGTTTTGGTTGTTTTTCTTCGAGAAACGGCTTAGGTGCGGCGCGATCGCCCTCTTATCGGGCAGTATGTGGTTTATCGGGACAACTCAATGGATCATTCCCCAGTTTCTCGGCATGGAACAAACCTCAGTTTCTAGGTATGGTTATTTAGGGGATTCTGTTCTAGAAATTGCCTTAAACCTCTTTCTCAAACCCGATTTGGTTTGGGGTCATATTTTCTCCCTCGCGACACTGGAATATTTAGCTTTACTCTTTTTACCCGTTTTCTGGGGACTCTCAGCCCGTCATTTTGCCCCCTTTATTCCAGCACTCCCAGCACTCCTGTTAAATATTCTCTCTCAGGAATACGCTCAACGCAATCTCGTCCGCCATTATTCCGTCCCGATCTTCCCTTTTATCATTTTGGCACTAATTGCAGCGCGATCGGCTAATTCGGCTTGGATTCGCGATCGCCGGGTAATTTTAGCCTGGAGTCTTTGCGGGTTTTTAGTGTTGGGTAAATATTATTTCTTTGGTAAGGTTTATTTAGATTCCCTCGATACATGGCAGGCAAACCGAGAGGCGATCGCCCTCATTCAACGTAGGGGTTTGGTCTCCAAACCCTCCCCAGTCCTTGCACCATCTCAACTCATTCCCCATCTCAGCCATCGAGAAATCATCAGAATTCCCAGTCCTGAAACTCCATTAGATACTTTGCAACAGTTTAAATATATTTTGCTCGATCGCCGTCATCCTGGTTTTGCCAGTTCCACGGAAACCGTTATGGGTTTAATTGCAGCCCTGGACAAGAATACTCGCTTTGAGCGCATTTACCAACGAGATGAAGTATTTCTCTACCAACGCCATTAATTAATTGTACAGGATTAATTGTACGGGTTTGGTCTCCAAACCCCATAAACACGATGAGATTTAGGCGTTTTTGCGACGGAACTTAGAACCACCCAAAACGAAGGCAGCTAAAGCCATTGTCATGCCTGGTTCAGGAATATCAACAGGTACTTCTTCAACAGGTTGTGATTCCACATACTCAAAGTAAGCAACGGCACCACTGACATTGTTATATTCAACTTTGACATCTTTCACGCCGTCGAATGTACCATTATCATTTTTGAAGCGATACTCTCTCAAAGAGTTGTCCCCCTCTAAAGAATTACCGTCCCAATCGACAGATAAAAGAGTTTCCTCAATATAGTCTAGGTAGTTACTATCATCGATAATGAAAGAATTGCGGGTTGCATCGGTATACTCGAAAGTAAAGGATAGTTTCTTATTCCGAATAATTGCTTCATCAAGATCGACAAAACCAAACTTCTCAAATGTCACCCCATTGGCAAAGAAGAGATTATTATTGTCTACTTGTGTATTGAACTTCAAAGAAACTTCTCCCCCTTTTGCATCATCATCTGGATCGAAGTAATCGCTATTTTCTTGAAGAATCAGGACATTGCCTTGAGCTTCAGTATCGTAATCGTACCAACTACCACCATTTTTATATTTACCCTTTCCCGTTGCTAAGTCAGGGTCTCCTCCAGTACAAACATCCGTAAAACCATTAAGGGAGACCCCATTGCTTCCACCTTTTCCTTTGCAATTGGTATCATAAAGTACAAGACCGTAATCAGTTGATCTGTTGTTCTTACTATCAAAGGTGACACCGTAATCTTTTTTGTATTGGTCGGTAATTAGAGTTTCGTCTCCTGCTGTTCCCGCTAACCCTTCGTCAAAGTTAATGGTAAAAGCATTTGCAGCACCTGCTGATAGTGTTCCTAAGCCGATCGCGGTTGTGGCTGCGGTCAGGAGAGAATATTTGGTGATTTCGGAAGCAACTTTAAGAATCATTTTTAGGTGGTCTCCGTTTCAAGTGAAATTTAGTGTAATTAAGATGTTTAGATGTAGTTCCCCGATTTTGACTGGTGTTAGAGCCGCTTTGGCCTTGCTCTATCCTTGTCTATACCCATTCTGCCCAATTTTTATGCGATGTCTAGAGCAATAAGGCAATCTTTACTGAATCTTGATCCAATTCATGGCAATTGTAAAGTTTCAATGTAATGTTTGGCGATCGCGATCGCATCTTTGGTGTGTTTCACTGTTTCCATATTACCCAGCTTTTTCTTTTCTGTGGAGAAAATGTGTTTCCGGCTCTATTTCTGACGACAATTCTGTTCTCGTTCGGCTATTTTCTTCTGTAGTTCAGAAGACAGACCCAGAAACGAGTTATTGTAAAGGCGATTGAATTCGCGATCGTAATGAGCGGCAACAACAGGATTTTCAATAATCAAGAGGGTTTCGTCATTATTATTATTGGCGGTTGCCGACCAATTATGAGAACCTGTAATAACCGTTGTGCGATCGATAACACCAACTTTGTGATGCAACACATCTCCAGACGGTAAATTGGGAATGCCTACGGTTGAGATGGGATTTTGCCAAGGACGGTTTCCCGGTTCGTAACTGCATTTCTTCTGACTCATTGCTACTCCTAGCATATCTAAGCCTTCGCTATATTCTCGAAAGGCGAAACTCGGATCGATGAGGGCTTTCACTTCTACTCCTTGTTGGTGACGACTGCCGATCGCATCCACCAATTTTTGCTCGGAGAAGACAAATAAGGCTAAGTTGATTTCCTGTGTTGCTTTATTTAAGGTTCTCGCAATTAAACCATTACTACTTTCTTGCCAACTTTTAGACGCAGAAACGGGAGAAAATTGAACGGTAATTGTAGATTGGCCAATTTGCAGTTTTTGAGGCGATCGATAGGGCTTTTGTACGCCAAATTTAGAATTGGGTTTTTTCCCTACTCCATCCCCCCACATCCAATTAAATTCTTCAATAAACAAACTTGCCAACATTGTGTCATTAATTTTCAGTATATTGTTGGCATTTCCCCGACTTTCTGCGGTTGTCAAATCACCATGAGTGCCGCTTGTCGTCCAATTCGCGGATCCCGTTACTACGGTAAACCTGTCTACCACCATAAATTTATGGTGCATTAACCCGGAGCCTTTGGAACCATCGGCAGTATCGTCAATGACGGGAATGCCTGCATTACGGAGGATCATTAAAGCATCGCCGCGATCGATTTCTGCTTGAGAAATAATTTTATTACGATCGCGATCGACTAAGGCGATAAATTCTTCGTAGCGGCTGCGATCGCGATCGCTGAGTTGTTTGATTTCGCTTTCACTATACTCACTCCAGGAACGACTATAGTTATTCTCTAAAATAACCCGCACTTTTACACCCGTTTTCTGTTTTTCTGCAAGGGCGAGGGCAATATTCGGTAAGCGAAACTCTTGTACGGCTATATCTATCGTTGATTTAGCTGTATTAATGGCATCAATAATAACTTGTTCGAGATTGTCTCCTGGTCGCGTAATGTTACGGTAAGGATCGGTATAATCTGCCCCTTTTGCTTGATTTTGATTCATGTAGACTTGCACAAAGGTATCTTGAGGAAGAGGATCGGGGCGATCGCTTTGTTCTAAACGACGCTGACAACCACTCAGGAATAGAAGCGCAACCCAAAAAAGAAGGCAAAAACGCGAAGACAACTGCATGAAAAAAATCAGCCTGCTATTTTAAAGGATGATCTTCAGTGTACATGAAGTTTTGTAATATCGTTATTATGGTTGTAGGGTGATGCGATCGCCCAAAAATCTTGCTATTAGGAGAATTTATCTTTGACCCGAGTTCGAGTTCGCCAGCACGTTAACCCATTAAGCAGTAAATATCAAATTCCCCTCACTCCTCCAGACTGGAGGCAAATTTACGCCGATCCTCAACAACCGTTACATTTAGATATTGGCTGCGCTAGAGGGCGATTTATCCTAGAAATGGCACAATTGCAGCCTCAGAGAAATTTTCTGGGGCTAGAAATTCGCGAACCCCTCGTGACAGAAGCAAATCATCAGCGCGATGAATTAAAATTGCCTAACTTGCATTATCTTTTTTGTAACGTTAATATTTCTCTCTCCATTTTGCTCGAATCTTTACCCGATCGCGTTCTCGACTGCGTAACGATTCAATTTCCCGATCCGTGGTTTAAAAAACGCCACGTCAAGCGTCGTGTCGTACAACCGGAATTAGTGGAGGAATTGGCGCGATCGCTTCCTGGGAGTGCAACAGTATTTTTACAATCAGATGTGGAAGCGATCGCCACAGAAATGCGCGAACAATTTCAACAGTATCCCCAATTCTCACAAAAACACCCAGAACAATGGCTAGAAAAAAATCCCTTTCCCGTGACAACAGAAAGAGAAAGGGCAACTTTTGCGAAAGGCGAACCCGTTTATCGCTGTTCGTTTTTTAAAGAGAATGAGAATGAAAATTAAGAATTAGGCTTCTGCTGCAACGGGTTCAGCTTCTTCTTCTTTTTCCTCTTCTGCTTTTGACTTATCTTTGCGATCGCTGAGTTTGATAGTTAAATAACGAATCACTTCCTCACTAAAACGCATTGCTTTCTCTACTGGTGCAACTTGTTCCCCTTGAGATATATAAGTAACAAGAACAAAAGTTCCATCTTGAAACTTTTTAATCGGATAAGCCAGTCGCCGCTTGCCAAGGACTTGAACGTTAATCTCCGTCGATCCGTAATCCCCCAGCATTTGTTTGTACTTATCAATCGTTTCTCTCATCCGCTCCTCTGATAAATCGGGACGCAGAACAAACATCATTTCGTAACTTCGGCTCATTTGTAGTTTCTCCTTGTGGACAATGTGGCTTCTTTCGGTTGGCTAAATGCGAGCGATCGCTAAATGTTTCTTAATTTTTGCTCAACGATAAAGAAGCAAGGATTTACAATTCTACTACGATCTAGGTTAATCTTGGTTATTTGTTGGGGTCAATGTTCCCTCATCCCAATTTTGGCAGACTTTGAACGTCGCGATTGTCTGGCGATTGTCCTGGTTTATTATTTTTTACATATTCTTGTACTATGGCAAAACGCTACGTCCGAATCCAAAATTCCCAAGGACAAACGTTTTACGGACTGTTGCAACCCGATCGTAATGTCCAAGTCTTAGATGCTCCCCCTTGGCTGGGAGGACAACCCACAGATTTAATTTTAGACGGGGAGGAATACACCTTGCTTGCGCCCTGCGCTCCCTCTAAAATTATTGCTGTCGGAAAAAATTATTCCGCTCATGCTGAGGAAATGGGAACGCCTGTTCCAACGGAGCCTTTACTCTTTTTGAAACCCCCTACAACCGTCATTCCCCACCACAAACCGATTATTTATCCCTCTCAATCTCAACGGGTTGAATATGAAGGAGAATTAGCGCTTGTTATTGGCGATCGCCTGCGTTCTCTTTCCCCAGAAGAAGCAGAAAGTAAAATTTGGGGCTATACTATCGCCAACGATGTAACGGCACGAGATTTACAAAGGAAGGATAATCAATGGACGCGAGCAAAAGGATTTGATAGTTTTTGTCCTTTGGGTCCTTGGATAGTCCGAGAATTAAGTGCAGGAGCATCATTAGAAACCTTTCTCAACGATGATAGCAAACCTCGACAGTCTGCTTCTATCGAACAAATGGTTTTTTCTCCCACGGTTTTAGTTTCCTATATTTCTCAGATCATGACCTTATTGCCAGGAGATATTATCTTAACCGGAACGCCCAAAGGTGTAGGAGAATTACAGCATGGCGATCGCGTTCGCATTAAAATCGAAGGAATTGGCTCTTTAGAAAACCCCGTGCAATGAATAACAGGTAACAATCATTTAATTAACCATTTATCGGACTTGATTATTAGCTGCTTCTGAAATCACCGGAATCTCCGCATATACTCCGCGAAAGCACT
>NZ_JAYGHV010000187.1:0-8786 GCF_034932145.1 Spirulina sp. 06S082
GAATTACAGTATTAACTTTGAGCAATTTATCGCCTAAATTGTACATTGTACAACAAATACCGCAGGCTTCTGTGTCAGATTTATCAGACAAAGGTTTTAATTTCTCTATATCGTCACGGTGACAAACTTTGCAAGGTGGATTAAAACTTTGATTTCGCTCCAACAGTTTTTCCCAGATATTATAAAATTTCTGTTGTTTCTGCTTTGCTAACCGTTGAGGAACTTTTTGCCAAACATCAGATAAACGACTGTCTTGTATCTCTTCAGTGTTAAAAGCGATCGCATCAAGTGCCAGAAAGACTTTACCTTGAAACTGTTCAAAGAGCCATTCATTGAACATATTTTGAATATCTTTAACCTTATCTACAACAGTCTTTTCACCAGAAGCAAGAATATAAATATTTCCTCCACCTGCATAAATAACACTGGTGCGAGGAAGTTCGAGTTTTTCAAGAAGTTGTTGAACAATTTCCTCTGTAACCAATTCTAAATAAAAACTTCTTGCGCGTAAAGATTTCAGCGCACCATCGGAAGAAATGGTATAGATAAAGTTCTGAATACCTGACAAGTCACCAGCCACTAAATTAAGTTCTTTAGCTTCTGAATTGTTTGCTAATGCAGCCGCTAATGCAGCCGTGGAACGAATGCGATCGCAAAACGCAATATCCTCTTCCCCAAAGCTGATAAATGACCCATATTTTTCGACAATGAGGCTAAGTAAAGATAAATTTTCCCAGTCTTTCCCCTCTAGCTTTATTTCTGCTTTCAGTTGATTTTTATATTCTTCGATATTGGAAGGCTTTTGGGTGTTGGGATAAGGAACAGGAGGACAAAATTCAGACTTTTCTGAATTATCAGACTTTTCTGAATTAACTTTGTCGATTTCCCAGTAATGTTTTACTTCATCAGTTTGTTGTTTTGTATTAGTTTGAGATTTTTCCCGATCTGCTTCTCTTGTAATATTTACTCGATCAAAAAGGAGTCGCAAAGGTTTGATTTTTGCATCTTGCTGAAAAGTTAGTAATCTTTTGGACTCTTCGATAACAGCTTTAATTTGTTGATCGGAGTTGTCAGAATTATACTTTTCTTGAAGCAGTATTGTTACCGCTTCTCGCATTATTTCCAGTGCTGCTTGGTGTGCTAATGAATGATTTTGAACCATGATTTTACCTCCTATACTAATCGTCCAGTTTTAAAGATTTCTTTGAGTTCTTTGATGTAATCATCTGTTTTGTTGATTGCTTGAGTGTAACTTGTTCTTTGTTTGTCAAAAGACGCATGAGCGATCGCATTCCGAATAGAGTCAATTTTTTTGCAATATAGTTGAGATAAAGATGAGTTACGGTTTTCATATAGTAAATCTTTCATTTTATCCCGATTATTTTTATCCTTAAAATCTTCATCATGAATTTCACAAAGATAAGTAATAATTGCTTCAGCTAGAGTTATATACCCAGTAGCATAACGTTTTTTCTCAAAATACCATTCTGCTAACTCTAGCTGAAAATCACATTCTCTTGCTCCAGAATGATGTTTTTCAGCAAATTTTTTTACAAACCGATCTAGAATACCCTGTAAATATTTGAATGGACTGGGTTGTTCTTGTTTCAACTTTGCTTTTAAATCTTTTGCACGTTCTTGTATCGTTGGAACATAATTAATATTGATTGCATCAGAAAGATTCCGAATATCTTTAGCTATCTCACCTTGTCCTTGTTGTTCGAGAAGGTTAGCAATTAAATATCCATTGCCAAATTCTTTTAGGCTATATGCTCCTTTAATCCATTGCGTCAAATCAAATAAAGATTGTAAATTGACAATTGGAGCATACTTTAATTCTCCAGCAGCCTCTACCATTCCATAATAAATGCCTTTTATTTTGATATCTCTATCTGAGACTAAATCATTGAGAAATGTTAGAATCAAAAAAAGGAAAAGAGATAGCGATCGGAAGGAATGAGTAATATCAATGTAAAGTTCATCACCATTCTTCAAATAATCAATAATTTGGATAGTTCTATCTAAGTTTTCTTGTAGTTCTTGCTCTGTAATTCCGTACTTCATCAGAATACATTTTGAGCGATCGCCAAGAATTTTTTCCAAAGGTTTTAAATCTAAAGTATCAAGAGAACTTGTGTAGTTTAAATTACTTATTTTTTCATCCAATTCATAATAATATTGATCGTCTAATTTAATTTCTTTTTCAGTACAAAATGAATTATAGACTTCTTCCCACATTGATTTAACTGTTCCAAGAAAAATGATTCCATCTAGCTTCAAATGCTCATTGAGGACAGATGCAATAAAACTGCGTGGGGAATATTTGATTCCGTCTATCTCATAGGTTGCTTTTCTGTATTCCCGTTCTACTAAGTTGTTTTTACCTGCAAGACCAACTCCTAGAGATGTAATTAAAATTTTAGCCATTTTTACGATCCTCGTTATGATAAATTGATTGGGATAATGAATAGTTAGTTTTCAGAACAAAGATGAACTAAAAGTTCACCTAGAGCAACGATCGCAGGTCTTTGAGAAACATCCACGCCCCGCTCTAAATAATGGACGCTACCCCTTAAAATCGGTCTTTCTGCGTCAATCCGATCGCATTTCCCCTCATAATCGCTGTGCAGTAGTGCAACAATCTGTAAATTCAGATCCTCGCAAAAATCCTTCCAATCACCCAATTGACTGATATCACTGAAAAGAACGATCGCATGAGTTGCCGAAGCGACGATCCGCCGATTTTTGTCATCAATTTTTCCTCCGATATCAATAATGTTGAGTGGGTGAGATAGTTTTTGTACTTGTTTTGCTTTTTCGATCGCAAACTCAAGTGTAAACTTCGCTTTATAGTCCTCTTTTAATTGCCGTGCCAGTTCCGGATCGGCACGCACGGCCTCGGAGTACCAAGCTCCTTCGCCATCAGGACAGGCTGTGAGGACGAGGGGATAGGGGGTTTCCTTTTCGCGATGTAACTCCATGAGAGACTGCTTTAAACCCTCTCTCAGACAAGATTTACCCGTGTGAGGAGAACCGCAAAGAACGACTTTAATAGGATATTGTACCATATAAACCTCAATCGACTAAATCGCCTAATTTATAATCTGGATTATGAGTGATGCAGACCACATATTTCCCCCCGAGTTTGGGATCGAAAACCGCGATCGCCCCATACAAATGACCAACTTTGTGAGCGATAACAAAAGCAACAGGGAGGGAACCGGGTCCATTGACTTTGAGCAAGGTGCCTCCCACTAAAGTCCCTGATTGCACCAACTCATCAAGTCGAGTTGAGGCATCTTGGACAATGCGATCGTTTTGGGCAGGATCGCCAAACCCAATCTTTAAGATATTACCCTCTAAATCAATTCTGTAAGTTGTCATTTCGATCTCTGTAAATGTAGTCTAATTGTAAATGTGGGTGGAAGAAAAGTCAGTCAATTTCAACATATTTAAGACTGTGCCTCTCCAGATTTGGGGTTTGGGGTGAAACGTTGTTTGATTGCGTTACGTTCTATACTATATCTCATGCTGGAAGTGGCCGCTTCCAAACAGACCTTCCCTTAGAGTAAGATAGGAGATGAATCGGAAGGTTAAAACGATGAATTCATTTCCCTTATTTGAGGATCTTCCCGAAGTTGAACTACTACAATGGTTGGCACGAGGTTCTTTAAAGCAAAACTTACTTAAAGGAATACGCTTATGGTCTTGGTTAAGATCGCTCTATGGGGATGAGGCGATTCGAGTCGATCTTGCCGATCGCTTTACTTATCGCGATTGGCGAGACGCATTTTTCAGCGTTGGACATCCTAAAAGTGATATTCTTCCGAGTTTGCACGATCCAATCTGTCCTTGTGCGCGATCGGCTAAAGATTGGCTGTTTGCAACCGATACAGGGTTATTAGAGAGAGAATGGCGACAAGGGATTCAGCAACAAGGTATTTTAACTGAGAAGGAAATCGATCGCTGTTTGCAAACTCGTCTATTTGCGGTCACGCGGCGATCGCTGGCAGAGGACTTAAAGGCATTAACGGCATTGGGATGGCTCAAACACCAGAAAAACCAGTATTATCGGGTACAAGAATTTCCTCGACGACCGATCGCCTATCATTCAAAATTAATTGAGGATGGATTGGATATCTACGAGTTGGGATTTCTCAATCCGAATCTAGAAAACATTGCTCAGAGTCTATCACAGCCTATTCAAGGGGTGCAGCGATTTTACTTGGATGTAGATTACATTATCGTTCAACATCAAATCAATGTTGAACGGTGGCTGGAACTATTGCGAGATATTTGGTCGGATTCTCCGGTACAACCCATCGCTTTAGACTATCGCAGTGCAAGATATGGCGCGAAAACCTGCATTGTCTACCCCACCTGCGTTTACTACGTGCAGAGAGCCATCTATCTCTGTGGTTTAGGTACGACTCCTTCAGGGCAAGGAGATTGGTATAATTATCGTTTGGATAAAATTAAAGAGATTCGTTGCCTCACTTGGAATAATGTAACTTTACCAATGATTTTACAGCAACGAAAGAGAACTTTACCCCAACCTCACTATATTCGCGATCGCCTCGATCTCGCCTGGGGTTTTGATTTTTATTTGCCTGCAACCCTCATGTTACTGCGTTTCGATCGCAGCTTTAGCGATCGCTACATTCAAGGGACATTCCGACACAAAACCTTTACTGCAATCTCCCATAACAAGGCGATCGAACTAATTGAAACCCATGCAAACTCTACCGATCGGCTGAAATTATTGCAGGTCATCAAAGCAAGATGCCCCGATGATGCTTATTACAAGGTTTGCTATCGTCAGGGAGATACAAATGTGGGATTGCGCCTGCGATCGTGGCGACCTCACATTGAAGTCCTCCTCCCTTGGCAATTACGTCAGAAAACAATTGCAGAAATGCAAGCAGAAGCGCAATTTTATCAGGTCACAGACGATGAATAAAGTTATCTTAACAGAACGGTTCGATCGGGCTTTGGCTTTTGCAGTTCATCTCCATCGCCACCACACCCGCAAAGCCGACGGTACGCCCTATATTGCCCATTTACTGGGGGTTACAGCCTTAGTTCTCGAAGACGGAGGAAGTGAGGTAGAAGCGATCGCGGCACTGCTTCACGATGCTGTAGAAGACCAAGGGGGAGAAGCTACCCGCAAGGCGATTTTAGAGCAATTTGGGGAGGAGGTGACGGCGATTGTGGATGGTTGCACCGAATCGATGCAAACCCCTAAACCCCCTTGGCGCGATCGCAAGCAACAATATTTGCAAAATCTGCGTGATGCTAATGCTTCTGTGGTGCGGGTTTCCCTCGCCGATAAACTCCACAATGGGCGATCGCTGCTCTTTCAACTGCAAAGACAAGGAGCGACGGTTTGGCGGCATTTTCACCAACCTCCCGAGGATACTCTCTGGTTTTATCGGGAATTATTGGCGCTTTATTCTCAGCACAGTCAGAGTCCACAGGTTGAAGAATTTGCGGGAGTTGTTGATGCGATCGCCCAATTTCCTCCAACCTCTTAAATGAGCATTCCATCTGATAATATAACTCAACTTGCTAGTTATTGATTCGATCCCCCCCAGCCCCCCTTGATAAGGGGGGAGAATCCGAAATAATGACGATTTATAGTTTAAGTTTGACCTTATCCCCCGCACCTCACTTGAACAACCCGATCGCCTTAGCGGATTGGTTGCCAGAAATCTCGGTGCGTCCGGCCTTAATTCCCGCGATCGCCCACCGAGGTCTAGTTAAGGTGATATTAGCATTGCCTCACTGGTCGGACTATCCCGAACTTTTGCGATCGCTCACCGTGTCAATGGCTGAGGATTCTGCCGTACACTGGCAAGGAGAGAGCTATAATGTTGTCGGAATTGAAAGCGATCGCGACGATCTTCGGACTCTATCTCTCACTATTCATGCAGAGAAGTCTTTTCCCAAACAGAAGGATATCGCCCGCGCTTGTCATGCGATCGTCTTGAGTTGGTTCAAATCTGCCGATCCCGCTCTGTCGGAAGCCTTGCACACTGCCAGTTCTGTGCCTCTGCGCTTAAATTATCGCTTGGTGGAGGGAAAAATACTGCACCTTTATCTCTCTTTATTGCAAGGTGATTTATTTACCTCTTTACTCTGGGGGCTGCACGGTCACTTAGAGCAAAAACTAACAATTGTAAATATCACTTGTCGTCTCGCCTCGCCAGTTAATATCCTGGGGGGAATAACTTGGGAAACCTTGGCCGCAACGGAATCTCAGTCGGCGATCGCCTTAAATTTTCACAGTGCCACCAGTTTTATGCAAAATGGCGACGTACAGCCGTTCTTATTACCCGATTTGGTCTTTGGCAGTTTATTGCGCCGTTGGAATGCTTTTGCACCGGAAACTCTGCATTTTGACCCGATCGCCGCTTGGTCGGGACGGGTGGCTGCTTACGACCTGAAAACTACGGCGACTTATCTCAATCGGGCGTTTCAAATTGGGTCCGTGGGATGGGTGCGCTATGAGTTTAAAGAGCCAGAATTGGCGGCGATCGCTTCTATTCTCGCTGCTTTTGCTCCTTTTTCCGGCATCGGGCGCAAAACGATGCTGGGAATGGGTCATGTTTCCCTGCGATCGGGCGATCGCGGTTCGAGGCGTTATAAAATTCAACATTGGCGATCGCTGAGGAGGATTTGGGTATTGAGGAGGCAGTTTTCTGGATGGATGCTTTCAAAAAATGCAGGAAATCCAGCGATCGGTGGGGTGGGAGAATGGCTGAAACCCTCATTCTTTCGTTGACTGCCCCGGAAGGCTTGTCTTGACTGGATTTGGGGAGATTTGATCTGCGGAATTATTGCGAATATGTCTTAATAATGGAGGTCTGGCTTGACTGCCCCGGAAATGGGGTGCTATGATCCAGTCATGGAGCGGGTTCTGGATCGGGTCCCTTTCGAGTTAAGAAATCTTCTTGATAAATTAGAGATAAACTGTAGCGAGAGATCAACTGAAATGCTGTAGGGACGTTGCACGCAACATCCCTACAGGAGCAAATCGTAAGAAGGGATTTTCAATCCCTAGCGGATCTAACGGATCGTTTTATCACTCACTTTCTGAGATCGACAGTTTCAAGTTCAGCCAATTGAAACGTGACCAACTTATCCCAATTTCCCCCTTCAAAAAGAACGGCAACCTTTCCATCACTAATACGCTGAACCAATCCCTCAAAACGATAATAGATATCATCAGAATTAATTACGCGAACCGTTGCACCAGGTAAAATCATCATCAGAAAAATTGGGTAGAAACCCCGTCCTATAAGGACGGCTTTATATTAGTTTCGCTACCGCCTTGGAATTGTTTAATTAGGGTGCTTTTGTATTGCACTTTTAACAGGACAATTACTGTATCTAATTAAACAACCCTGTACGCATAGCGGTTTTGCTCTTTCGAGCCTCCCTTTCGGGGTAATGTTAGCTTCGACCATGTTAAAAGGGCTTGTTAGGTTAGCAGCACTATTTCAGTGACCTTAAAATTGTTTAACTGCTAACGACAGAGCGAGGAACTAGCTTCGCATTCCAAGGTGTCGTGACCCAAATAACGGAGTACGCGGGGTACTTAGTCTGGTCAGAATGGCTTGTCAGATTTCTCTTTCAAGCCTCACGCCTTTAGGCTGAGGTTCCTGACCGTTATCCTTGTTTGATTAAAGAACACATTCTACAGATTAGCAAAAGTAGAGAGAAAAAAGTAGAGAGAAAAAAACTTCCTAAATCCTACAACTCCCTACTCTCCAATTATTTACCATTCTCCTCGCCTAAAATGCAATCGTGGTCGATTGTTAGCCACAGACTCAACCAAACCGATCGCCAGAAAATTAGTCAGCAGCGCCGATCGCCCATAACTCATCCAGGGTAAAGGAATCCCCGTAATGGGAGCGAGGCCAATGGTCATACTAATATTGATAAAGACCTGGAAAATAATCATGGATAAGACCCCAACCGCCAACAAAGAACCAAAATTCTCCGTAGCATTTTGAGCAATCATAATCAAACGCAGGCAGATAAGCCAAAAAACAATTAAGAGACAAATACTGCCAACAAACCCTAACTCTTCCCCCACTGCAGAAAAAATAAAATCGGTATGTTGTTCCGGAATAAAATTTAACTGGGTTTGCGTCCCATGCCGTAAACCTTTTCCCCACATTTCTCCCGCACCGATCGCAATGCGGGATTGAATCAAGTGATAGCCTCCTCCCAAGGGGTCTTTTTCTGGCTGTAGAAACAACATCAAGCGATCCTTTTGATAATCCTTCAGGAGTTCATTCCAAAGATAGCCACTGGCTCCTCCGGCGATCGCATTACCCAAAGTAACGATCCCTGTACCAATTCTCCGCCAAGGCAGGGTAAACCACGCTAGAAACCCCATCGCCACTAACCAACCGTACCAAGCCGGACGGTATACATTAAATAAAATCGCAGAAGGGATCGCGGAAATCATCAAAACCAGCCAGCCTGGATTAGCATTCGCCCAATACAGCATTCCTAGGGTAATTGCGCCAAATACAAGGGAGGTTCCTAAATCCGGTTGAACAAAAACCAAACCCCACGGAACCGCAGTAATAGCGAGGGTGCGAGCAATAGAGGGAATACTGACAGCTGGACGAGCATGGAGCAATGCCGCCATCGTAATAATTAGCCCCAATTTGGCAAATTCTGAGGGTTGAAATTGAAATCCCAAAATACTCAGCCAACGGGTCGAACCGTTGATTTCTACGCCAAAAACTTGATGGCAATGAGGGAGCAAT
>NZ_JAYGHV010000188.1:0-8619 GCF_034932145.1 Spirulina sp. 06S082
TGTGCAAAAAGTAGAGGATGGTGGCGTAAATTTGTTCTAGAGATAGATTGGTATAAATATTGGCAATTGCTTCGGCGGATTGATGACGGTAGATATATTCATACAAGATAGTTTCTATGCCGACTCTTGTGCCTTTGAGTCGAATGTCGTCGGGGGATAAAAAGGTAAAGTAGTCTTCGAGTTTCATGGTTCGTTACTTTTTGTTACTTTTGGGATAGGAGAATTTTTTGCTGTTATGGGTTCTTCTACTATAGCAATTGTAGTCTTCAAAAACTAGGGAAATTACGTTTTTTGATTTCTGCGATCGGTAATAACAATGTCTCTTCGATTTCTTCTCGCACTTCTCGTGAAATATAACGGCATTGATTCAGACAGTCAACGAGTAAAAGATTCGCATTGCTATAATTTTTAAAAAGCATCCATTGCTGTTCGCTCAATATACAACGATGACCAATTCCTCTATATTTAATTATAGTATTTCTGAGTTCTCCCGCCCATTCTAGTCTTTGCTTATTTTCCCATATTTTTTCCATTTCTAAGTCTCTAGATAATAATTCAGGAGTTTTATTTTGAAGAGATTGTAATTCTTGCTTAAGATTCAGATTTTTTGCTAAATTAATAGCCAAACTGAATTCATCAAGAAAAATTCTTTTTTGAGTATTGTTAACTGCATTTTCAAGGTTGGTTGAACGATTGTAATCAATGAGAAATCTCAAATCATTTTTCATTGTTGGATCGATTGCTGCATCAAGTCCTATCAAAACATCTTTGGCAACTTTTAGTTGGAGTTCTGTATTATGTTTTTCAACAAGATGTAGCGAGTTAATTAGGCTAAAATCTAGTCGAAACTCCTCTTCAAGGTTTTTTGTATCAGCTATAAAATGACCAAAATCATCAAGAACACGAGCTAGATAAAATGCACGAATAGCGGCTTTATCATATTTTGAGCTTTGAGAAATAATTTGAGTTTTTTCGTAATTCAAATTTAAAATTTTTTGTATTTCAGAATCCTTGGAAACAATTTGATGGATATGTTGAGACATCATTTGCAGAAAATTACTAGAATCCCGTAACATTTCAACAGTGAGTAAAAAAACTTCTCTCCATTGGCGATCGCTAATTTTAGTTAATAGTTTCATAAATCCTTCTTCCATCTCCTTTGGATTAGAACTATTGACGATCGCCTGTGCTGTAAAATACTCGTGAAAAGTTAGATGAGAAAAAGAGTAGATATGTTTAAATCGTTCGACTAATATCCCATGTTGAGCCTCAATCGATTTTAACACGGCTTCGCTGTCTAATTGCAACTCTTTGGGATCGGTTTGAGCATCCGGTAAACTGCGAATATAATCAACAATATACTGTTCGACTTCTCGTTGTGCAAAGAAATTTTTACCTTGCTCAAATGTAGTTAAAGCAATATTGCTCAACAAATCTTCTCTTTGTTGTGTCGATAAATCCTTGTAGATGGGATCGCGTTTAATTCCTCGCTTAGAATCCCACTTTTTCAATAGTAATTCTAATCCTTCTTTATACAAAGCAGAACGATGTTTGGGAAAATCTCGTAACTCCTCAAAAACCAAACAAAGTAAAGTTAATAACAAAGGACTACTAGCAAGTTCCCAAGTTGCTTGTTCTCCTGCCAATTTTTCTTTAAATTCTTGGATCAGTTTTGTGGCTTTTTCTGGAACTCGCGTTTGAAACCATTTGTGCGAAAACTCCTCAATTTGCGCTTGCTTAAAATCGGCAACTTCTACCTCTGTAAATAGCTCAAACATATACTCTTGTGCAGCAATGCGACAAGTCATAACGTACCAGTTTTTCTCAAAAGTAGTATAGAATTCTCGAATTTTATTGTTAACGCGATCGCTATTCTCTTTATTAACTTCATCCAAACCATCCAATAAAATCAAGGCTTTTCCTTGTTTGAGAACTTCTAACAATTCCTGTTCTTTAATCTGACAATTTTCTAACTTCTCTTGTAGATAAGCAAATAAACTGGGATAGTTTTGATCGGCAAAATATCGCAAAGTTACAAAAATTGGCACGCGATCGCTTTGAAATTTCCCTCCATTACATTGAATCGCTAAATGCTTGAGAAATGTTGTTTTTCCTGCACCGGGTTTCCCTAAAGCCAAGAGTTTATTATGTCTTTCTACCGCTTCCATGCCAGGAACTTCTTTTTCTAAAATTGCACCCAAACCGAGGCGATCGAATTTCTCTGGATGAACTTGTTTTGACAATTGTTCTGGATCGAATCGTTGATGAACTTTCTTTAAAATATTAACTTGAGTATAGATATCATCAAGACCAATGGGACATTTCATATCTAAAACTCGCATTGTACCACAATCTTGTTCGATTTTGTGCGAAACATTTCGCCGAACTTTTTGTACAAGTTTCTCTATATCTAATGATGTATTTTGCTGCTTCATTGCCTTCACAATCGCACTTTTTAAGTTGCTTTTTTTTACTTTTTCGCCGCAGGTTTGTGAAAGTTTTCCCAATAATTGAGAAGCGCGGTTTCTCTGCAAATGTTCCAGAGTAATTCCCGGTACTAATTTATGAATTTCTTTGTAGCTTTTTCTCTCCCAAACACCACGAATAATATCTCGATCGATATCATCTAAAGAGACAGATAACTCTTCTAGAAACTGAATTGCTGTTGTAGAATCAATCATTTTTTTGCCTCGATGCTGACTGAGATAATGATAAATATCTTTGCTTAAAACTCCACCTGCGATCGCAGCGATCGCGGCGATCGCCGCAGGAAGTCCCCCTGTAAGTCCAGCAGAAGAGACAACAATAACCCCGCATAACCAAAATCTTGTTTTGCGATCGCCAATATCTGGAATGTTAATCATAGCCGATACTGAAATTTTTCTGGTTACTTTGCATTCTAATCACTGCAATAAGAAGCGTCAAGATACCAGCAACTAAACTGTATATCCTGTATTAAGCTGTATTTTTTGGTGCGATCGCCCTGCCAAAAAGTGTCGCTTTCCAAAAAAATTAAAATACTGTATTTTCCTGTATTGTTCTGTATTGATTTTCCTCTCTATCAATTGACAAAATAAGATTAATGATTGGAGAGAAATAATGGAAAAAAGTCATATTATTATTGCCTTCGTAACGCAAGCAATCTTCTTGATAGGTGAAATTCCGGCCGCAGGATATTTATATAGATCGGGCTTTACGATCGCCAGCCTAACCTATCCTTGGTTTTGGATTTTTACCGTTACGAGGTTCATTGGAATTGCTGGACAACTTTATCTCTGGTCTGAAACTCAACTGGGCTTAGTTGCTGCGTTGATGGGAGCCTGTGGCTTAATTGCCAGTAATATTTTAGGACAATTTCTACTTCATCAACCTCCTCTTTCTTTAACCCAGTATATCGGATTAGGCTTAATTGTGGTAAGTTTATTACTCCTAACCGCTAAATAAGCCTTTTCTCATTTTTGGCTTGTTACAGAAGCACAGAGAGGAATTTTATGTACCTGGAACATTGCAACTCTTTAAATATTTGTAACTTTTTACCAAATTTGAGACAATGCGATCGCCAAAGATTGATAAATTAGCTCAAAACCGATATTGTTTTGGCTTTTCACGCTCCTGAAACTCGTAAATTTACAGAATTTGCGATCGCATAAATTGCTATTGGGCGATCGCACTACCTTAATTATAGTGGAGAATGCTCTTTGTTGTTGGCTAAAGTGATATTGGCAATCTCTTCGCTTTCTTGTGCAGATGCGATCGACTCCAATTGATGGGGATAAACTGTTTCTACCCCTAATGTTTCCATAAATGCCCCTGTTTCGTCTTGAGATGCAGAAATCCAGTTTCCGCGATCGTTGTATTTCACCCAGTCTCCAAACAGTTCAACCATATACGCTTCACCATTTTGAAACACTTCAACAATTGCACCTACTGTTCCTTTTGGTGCAATTCCTCCATCTATTAAATTAACATCTTCAGTGAGTTTTACCTCGTCAAATAATTGAAATACAATCATGTTAAATCTCCTATGCGATCGGGTACTGCGGTAACAAATCTAGCGACATTTTCATTAAATAGGGCTTGCTGAAAAAGCCGACATAGCGATTCTGAAGGCTATACAGCATATACAGTGGTAGTTTCATCGCTGCGATCGCCAATCCAGCCAGAAATTTTCCACGAAAATGCAAGAGTTTTGAGTGGCTATGGGCAAAAACCTTGAACTTTTTTTGCGAAAAAAAGCTGAAAACTCTTATCTGGCATGGCTTTCACACTTATGCAGCAAGCCCTAAGTATAATCGAATATCCGAATTATGAATATTTTTACTATGTTTGCCTCTATGATGACAATCTCAAGGGTGAATGTGCCTCAAATCCTCTCTCTACACTGTGCTTACCTCAATGGTACTTTTTCTTAGAGCCATTTTTGCCCACGTGATGTTTTTACAAATTTGAGATGCACCCCTCTCTCACTCCTCTTCCTGTTTCAATTTTTGTACCTCCTCAAGACTCAATCCTGTTTTCTGGCTAATCATTTCCTCATCCAAAATATCCAATAATTCCTTAGCAATTTCAATCGCTTTTTGTTGCTCTCCTTTCTGTATTCCTTGCTGCATCCCTTGTTTTAATGCTTTTGTAATTACATTTTTTTGATCGTGAATAAACATTTCTCGTTTCTCTAAATCTTCCAACTCATCTCGATTAAAATTGGCTTGATTGGCAATTTCAAACGCTTTCATGATTTCAGGAACTTCTCCCATATTGGTCGGAATATCCTGTAATCGTCTTGCATTTTTGAGGAAGTAAATCCACTTTTCTGTCACATTTTCTAACTGTTCTAAGTGTTTATTGAATTTTGGTAACTCTACAAAAACTAACTCGAAATCATAAACCAAATAATCAACTAGATAATCTCTTTCTTTGAGAATAAACCGCGAAATAAATTGCTCTAAATCGGGGAACATTTCAAAATCTGTAATTGTTAAAGCAATGACTGGATTCAATAAATTGTAACCTTCCCCTGTATTGAGTTGAATGGAATAGGCTTTTGCTGCATTATAAAGGATTCGCTTCTCAAACCCTTCAACATTTAACACTTGCATTTCAATAATGACGGTTTTATTACCCGTAATCTTCGCTTTAATGTCTAAGTAAGTATCTTTGATTCCCCGGATTCTCGGTGCTTGATAAGGATTGAGAATCTCTAAATCCTCAATGGTGGGTTGACCTTCGTAGAGAATACCATTGAGGAAACTAATTAAAATATCTTTGCTCTGTTCCGAACCAAAAATCTTTTTAAAAGCAAAGTCGGTTTTAGGATTAATAAAAATCATAATATTTAATTTGTTTTTAGTGATTTATTTGGAGATTTTCTCCTGTATAGCTTTTGAGTCAATTTGATATCCAGTAATCTTGATGTCAGGGTGAGCAGGCTCACCCTTTTTCTTATCTTAACTAACTCACCACAGAAGGCTGCTTGCTAAAGAACATTTGCAGAACCTTCTCAGAAATTTGCGAACCCGTTAAGCCCAAATCAGCCTTAGACTCATTGGGAGAAGCGTGATCCACCAAAATATCCGGTACCCCAAACCGCTTCACCGGAACGAGAATATCATTATCTAACAGAGACTCCGCTACAGCAGAACCGAAACCCCCCATCAAACAGCCCTCCTCTAACGTCACCACCTTGCCAATACGCCGCGCTAAAGGCAAAATCAACTCCGTATCCAAAGGCTTGACAAAACGGGCATTAATGACCGTAGCAGCCACTCCATGTTCGCTCAACATTTCCGCCACCTGCATCGCCGTCTGTACCATTGTGCCGTAACCCAACAGTAAGATATCGTCACCACTGCGGAGAATCTCCCCTGTACCGATGGGAATGGCTTCCCAACCATCTTCCATCAACGGTACGCCAACCCCATTACCCCGAGGATAGCGCATGGCGATCGGTCCGCTTGTATGTTCGATTCCCGTCACCACCATCCGTTGTAACTCCGCCTCGTCCTTCGGTGCCATAATGGTCATATTGGGCAGACAGCGCAGATAGGCAATATCGTACATCCCTTGGTGGGTGGGACCGTCAGCGCCAACAATACCCGCCCGATCCAAACAGAAGAAAACTGGCAGATTTTGAATGCAAACATCGTGGACGATCTGATCGTAACCCCGTTGCAGGAATGTAGAGTAAATTGCCGCTACCGGACGCATTCCCTCACAAGCCAAACCCGCGGCCAATGTTACCGCGTGTTGTTCCGCAATTCCCACATCAATGTACTGTTTGGGCAGTTTTTTCTGGAACTTATCTAGCCCCGTCCCCGTTGCCATTGCTGCCGTAATGCCGACAATTTTGGGGTTGCGTTCTGCTAGGGTGGTGAGAGTATGGGTAAACACTTTCGAGTAACCCGGAGGTGTGGGTTTATTGGAAGGATGGGCTTTACCTGTTTTCAGATCGAAGGGTTTTTGCGCGTGATAGCCTACTTGATCTTGTTCGGCGATCGCATAACCTTTCCCTTTCACTGTCGCGACGTGAACGAGGACGGGGCCTGGCATTTGATGCGCTTGTTTGAAGGTGGAGATTAATTCTTCTAAGTTATGTCCGTCGATGGGTCCAAAGTATTTAAAGCCTAATTCTTCAATGACTGCACCGACTTTGGAGACAGATAAGCGTTTCATGCTGTCTTTGAGGCGTTCCATTTCTGGGGAAAGCTGGTCGCCAACGAAGGGAAGGTGTTTGAATTGTTCTTCCAGGGTGTCGCTGAGAAATTGGACGGGGTTAGAAAGGCGAACTTTGTTGAGATAGCGAGAAATTGCCCCCACATTGGGAGAAATTGACATTTCGTTGTCGTTGAGAACCACCATGATATTAGTATTGGGCATATGTCCCGCATGGTTGATGGCTTCGAGTGCCATGCCTCCGGTTAATGCCCCATCACCGATGATCGAGACAACCTTAAAATCTTCTCCTTTCATGTCCCGCGCCATCGCCATACCCAAACCCGCCGAAATACTGGTAGAAGCGTGTCCGGCACCAAAAAAGTCAAATTTGTTCTCGCAGCGCTTGAGATAGCCCGCAATGCCATTCTTTTGCCGCAGGGTGTGAAAGTGGTTGTAGCGTCCGGTGAGCATTTTGTGGGGATAGGCCTGGTGGCCGACATCCCAGAGAACTTTATCGCGATCGAGGTCGAGGGTTTGGTAAAGGGCGATGGTTAGTTCTACTACTCCTAAACCGGGTCCGAGATGTCCTCCACTAGCGGCGATGGTTTGTAGATGCTTCTCTCGAATTTGCTTGGCAATATTCTCCAGTTGTCGGAGAGATAGCCCGTGCAACTGATTGGGATGGGTTAGTTCGCTTAGGTGCATACAATCTTATTGGTAAATTTTCGTAGATTTTGGACTAACCCACAGAATAATCGATTTGTTCTGAAGGCTGTCGTCTTTCGCTACAATCCTTAAAGACTCGATTCGCGATCGCTACTTGATTCGCGATCGCCCTGTCTGAGATAAAACGCGAATACATCGATCCCTAATCATTGATAATTAATATGGAAGTTGCGATCGCAGATGAAGCCATCAAACAGAATCTCGAACAATTCCTCATCGTCCTCACTGTTTCTCTTAGTGTTGCCACGATCTCGCGATTATTTAGCTGGCTTCGCCGCATCCCCTATACTTTGTTATTGGTCATCGTTGGCTTAGGATTAGCATTTGTAAATGTTCGCTTGGTCAATCTCTCTCCCGAACTGATTCTCGAAATTTTTCTCCCTCCGTTATTATTTGAAGCAGCATGGAATATTCGCTGGCGAGATCTGAAAGATAGTCTTCTCCCTGTCGGCTTTTTTGCCGTTTTAGGGGTGATTATTTCCATTGTTGGGGTGGCATTTCCTGTCAGTCAATTTACGGGTTTATCTCTTCCCGTCGCCCTGTTATTGGGGGCCAGTCTTTCCGCAACAGACCCGGTTTCCGTGGTCGCCCTTTTCCGAGAATTAGGGGCGGGAAAGCGCTTAACAACAATAATGGAAGGAGAAAGTTTATTTAATGATGGTGTCGCCGTTGTTGCCTTTCTTTTATTGGTGGGTATTCCCCTGGGGGTGAGCGAATTTTCTGTCCCTGCTACCATTTCTCGCTTTGGCATCTTTGTCGGTTTAGGGGCAGGTGTCGGCTGTTTGGTAGGATATGGCATTTCCTATTTGACCCAACGCTTTGATTTTCCCCTTGTGGAACAATCTCTCACCCTCGTTTCTGCCTACGGAACCTATCTCATTGTGGAAGAATTGGGGGGGTCTGGAGTCATTGGCGTGGTGACGGTAGGATTGATTTTGGGGAACTTTGGCTCCCGCATCGGTATGAATCCCCGTACTCGGCTCATTGTCTCGGAATTTTGGGAATTTTTGGGCTTTTTTGTCAACTCGATTGTTTTTTTGCTGATTGGCGATCAGATTAATTTTTCCAGTATTGGCAAGAATTTCGATCTTATTTTAATTTCCATTGCTTCGGTGGTCCTGACACGGGCGATCGTCATTTATGGTTTGGGAAATTTTAGCAATCTTCTCGGTGGCACTCATCTCAATTGGCGACAATTGACGGTATTGTGGTGGGGAGGTTTGCGCGGTGGGGTTTCCATCG
>NZ_JAYGHV010000189.1:0-8364 GCF_034932145.1 Spirulina sp. 06S082
CGATCGTCACCCGTTGGCACATCCCCCCAGAAAGTTCGTAAGGATAGGCATTATAGCGCCGTGAGGGGTCGGAAATGCGAACGAGAGAGAGGAGTTCTAAGACTCTTTCTCGACGTTGTTTTGGGGGTAAGTTTGCGTGTGCTTGCAAAACATCTTCAATTTGTCGCCCTATTTTACGAATAGGATTAAGTGCTGCGCGAGGATTTTGGAAAATCATAGATAACTCTTTACCTCGCTTTTGACGCAATTGCGATCGCTTAATTTGTAGCAGATCGATGTTATCAAAAAGAATGCGTCCCGAGGTTATTTTACCCGCGCGATCGAGGATTCCCATTGTGGCAAAAGCAAGCACGGATTTTCCCGATCCACTTTCCCCAACAATGCCGACAATTTCTCCTGCTTTTATATCAAAACTGACATTTTCAAGGGCGCGAACTGTTCCTCTGCGCGTGGCAAATTCAACAGAAAGGCGATCGACAGCGAGTAAGGTTTCTTGAGTCGTTTTTGGTTGCATTTCTTTCATGTTTTTTTCCTCGGATCGAATGAATCTCTTAAACCATCTCCAAGGAGATTAAAACAAAATACAGCAAACATTAAAGATAGTCCAGGAAACATTGCCAGCCACCATTCCCCAGAAATAATATAAGTTGCCCCTTCTGCCACCATAATTCCCCATTCTGGAGTCGGTGGACGCACGCCCAAACCAATAAAAGAAAGTCCCGCAGCATTGAGAATAGCCCAACCCATATTAAGGGAAATATGCACCATCATCACGGGCAGTGCATTGGGAAAAAGATATCTGGCCATAATTCGCCAGTCGCCATTTCCAGAGAGTTTTGCTGCTTCAATATAGCCTGCTTTTTTGATAATTAAAACTTCTGAACGAATGACGCGGGCATAGAGAGGAAGGTTAATAATTGCGGTGGCATAAATAATATTTTCCACCGTGTTTCCTAATGCAGCAACAATTCCCATTGCTAAAACAAAGAGAGGAAATGCCATAATTGTATCGATCGCGCGACCAACGATATTATCTATCCATCCTCCCCAATATCCTGCCAAAACCCCTAATATACTTCCGATAAAGAAAGAGAGAAAAACCGCCGCGATCGCAATTCCTAAATCCAAGCGAGTTGCGGCGATCGCACGACTTAAAATATCTCTTCCCAGTTGATCGGTACCGAACCAATGTTGTAGAGAAGGAGGAGAAAGCGCGATCGCTGAGTTCGTTTCTAAGGGATCGTAGGGCGCGATCGCATTGCCAAATATTGCTAGAAAAATTAACGAGAGAAACATCAAAAATGCAACTAAAGTTAAAGTATTTTCTTGGAGAATATAGCGAGTCTGTCGAATTGATATAGTCATAATTTAATTCATAATTAATGAATGATATCGGGACATTATCTGCAACTTCCCTACAGTTAAAAACCTGCTCTGGGATCGATAATTCCATAGAGAATATCGATCGCCAAATTAAGAAAAATATAGAGAAAAGCCATTGTTAAAACAAATCCTTGTACTGGGGCATAATCTGAATTAATTAAAGCCTCAACTGCATAAGAACCAATTCCCGGCCAAGCAAACACTTTTTCAACTAAAATATTAGCACCCAGTAGGAAGGAGAAAACAACTCCCATTGTTGTAATAATAGGTAGCAAAGCATTGCGAAAAGCATAAGTAAAAAGAATTTTAACGGGTGACAAACCATTGCTTTTAGCAAGACGAATAAAATCGCTTCCTAGTATAGCAATCATCGAAGCTCTAGTTATTCTTGCGAGAGGAGCAAGGGCAAAAATACCTAATGTTATAGCGGGTAAAATGAGATGTTGGAAGGAAACAATAAAAAGACTGAAATCTCCACGTATTAAACTATCAAGTAAATAAAAACCTGTAAAATGTTCGGGAGGAGAAGATAGTAAATCTAAGCGTCCAACCGGTGCGGGAACAATTCCTAAGAGGAAGTAGAAAATATAAACCAGTAAAAGCCCAGTAAAAAAGGTAGGTAAAGAAACCCCCGCAGTTGTAATAAAACGAGAAAGATGGTCTAACCAAGAATTGGGTTTTAATGCTGCTAAAATGCCCAAAGGAACGGCAATGATAAAAGCAAAAAGGACTCCTGCTAATGTTAATTCTAAAGAAGCTGGCAAGCGAGTAGCGAGATCGTAAATTACTGTTTGTCCTGTTGTTAAAGAAACACCTAAATTTCCTCGGATCAGTTCTCCAATATAGATAAAAAACTGTTCGATCCAGCTTTTATTTAATCCTAATGTTTCTCGTACTTGCGCGATCGCTTCTGGTGTTGCGGATGCACCTGCGAAAAAAGCAGCAGGATCTCCCGGTAGCATTCGAGTCATAATAAAACTAACAATAATGACCCCGATCGCGCTGGGAATTGCTGCTAATAATCGCTGTAGAATAAATTGAGGAGTTGAATGCTTGGACATTTTGAGAATATTATAAGGTTCGATCCCCCTCAGTCCCCCTTAAAAAGGGGGAAGTTAGAGTCAGTCCCCCTTAAAAAGGGGGAAGTTAGAGTCAGTCCCCCTTAAAAAGGGGGAAGTTAGAGAATGATTCGCTATTTGCTCTTAGATAACTAAACTTTCTTTAACTGTCGAAAATCTAATTGACGATGGAACCAATATTGATAACCTTCGATATTTTTTTGCATGGCGATCGAGAGATAAGGTTGAACAATGGGAATGCGAGGAACTTCATCCCATGCAATTTGAATAAACTCTTGCACGGATTTTTCATAATCCTCTTTTCCGGGTTCTGATTTTAAAGCGGTTTCAATCAATTTATCCATGTCTGGATTCTTATAAGAACTACCATTAAAAGTGGCATCTTGACCATGATAAGCATAGAAGAAAAAATAATCGGGATAGTTTAACCAACCGCCAAAATTATTGATAATCATGGGGCGACTTTTCTCCACTAAAACCGAGCGAAAATTTGCTCCAGGTACTTTTTCTAAGGTAACTTTAATGCCAATTTCAGCGAGAGATTCTTGAATAAGAACACATAAAGGTTCTGCCCATTCTTTTGTTCCTAAGTTAAAAGCCAACGTTGTTTCAAAACCATCGGGATAATTAGAGAGAGATAATGATGCTTTCGCTTGTCCCATATCAGTCTTATATGGACTTGGTTGCGGCCATTCTGTATTGTTTACTTTCGTTGATTTTGCCCCAAATTGTTTGACAGCTTCCCCATAAAGTGCTGTATAAAACATTGCTTGATATGGCATTGCATAAGCAACAGCTTGTCTGACTTTGACATCAGCAAAAGGATTAGATTTTCCTGTTAATTCTTCTTTTGTATTCAGATCGACAGAGTAGAGACAATTTTCAATCGGAGTTGAAACGATCGCATATTTTTCAGTTTCTTTGAGTTCTTTTGTATCTTTTTCAGAAAGACTAAAGTTAATATCAACATCGCCTTTTTCCAATAAAGCGCGACGGTTTCCGGCTTCGGGAACATCGAGTAAAATTACTTTTTCAATTTGGGGTAATGGACCCGATTTCCAGTCATCAAAGCGAGTTAAAACTAATTTTTTTCCTGGTTCAAAAGAATCTAATTCAAATGCACCTCCTCCCGCATCATTATTATTCACCCATTCCATTCCCCAGGGATCGTCCTCAGTAACGTGCTGTTTGACCAATTCAGAGTTAATAATTAAAGGAATAGGAACTGCTAAATCGATCGCGGTAAGTTTATCATCGCGCAGTAATTTAACTTGGAAGGTATAATCATCAATAACCACAAATTGTTCTGGCTTTTCTAATGCACCTGCTTTCATCTGAAAAGTGGGAAATCCGCCAACGGAAACAGCGCGATCGAAAGACCATTTAACATCATTTGCAGTCACGGGTTTCCCATCGTGAAATGTAGCATCTTTCCGCAAGGAAAACGTGATTGATTTTCCTTCTTCTGTTTCCCAACTTTCTGCTAATTCCGGTTTTAATTGGGTATAATCGTAAGAGAGAGAACCATCGGGACTAGTTTTAGTATCAAAGGTCATAAGGCGATCGTATAAGTTCCAAGATGAACCATAACCAGGGCGATTTGTCCCAGAACGATGAAGGTCTAAACTATTAGGAAATCCTCCCCCTTGTACCACTGTTAAAATAACTTCTTCATCTCCAGTTGATGCTGTAGTTGCAGCCTTTTCTGTACCAGAAGGAGAACCGCAACCTTTCAATGCACCTGCTAAAGCAAATCCAGCCGCAAAACTCGTTCCTGTTTTGAATAAATCTCGTCGTTTCATTTTCAGTAAAATTGGTAACTGTTTTCCAGTAAAATGTTAAAATAGCTACAGTTTTTTAGGGATTTAGGTTAAATCTCTGTGCTGTACTTGTTGAGGTGTAGACTAACAGATGAAAGTAAAGAAAATGGGGAGAAAAACGTAAAGAAATCGGGAAGAAGAAAAATGACACGATTTAGGTATTATTTTCCTCTAGGATTGGTGATTGCTATTGGTGTAAGTTTATCGGCGATCGCGGCTTGGTTTGTGGGAGAATGGGAACGATCCGCGCATCAGTTGGAGTTTCAGCGACAGACAGAAAACCTCGCGATCGCACTACAACGGACGTTAAATCGCTATAATGATGTACTTCTTTCGATTGGAGACTTTTATCAGGTTTCAGAAAACGAGGTCTCTCAAGCCGAATTTTCTCTATTTGTGCGGCGATCGATTTCGACTTATCCTGGGATTCAAGCCTTAGAATGGTCGCCTTTAATCTTACATCGCGATCGCCTACTTTACGAAGAATCCATGCAGCAAATTTGGGGTGATAATTTCGCGATCTTTGAAACAGAAAATAATACTTTGAGTGTAGCTAAAGAACGTAGCGAATATTTCCCCGTTACTTATATTGAACCGCTAAGAAACAATGAGGCTGCTTTGGGGTTCGATCTCGCTTCAAATTCCACTCGTCGCGAAGCCTTACAATTAGCGAGAGAAACGGGTCAAATTGTTGCCACGAGGCGCATTAAATTGGTGCAAGAAACAACCAATCAATATGGCTTTCTTGTTTTTATGCCCATTTATTATCCATTTCCTGAAGATACAATTGTCAGTCGGGGCGATAATATTAAAGGTTTTATTTTAGGTGTATTTCGCATTGGTGATGTTATCGAGGAAGCGTTGCAAGGATTGAACGATCGCATTGATTTTTCTTTACGCGATCGCGAAGATTTTTTGGGCTTTTATGATTCAGTAAATCAAGAGGCGATCGGGGAATCTGAAATAAAGAATGCTTTAAAAAAATCTCATTTTTTATGTTCTAAATCTCTTTTTTGTATTCATTCTTTAAGTATCGGTCAGCGAGAATGGTTAATAGAGTTTTATCCATCTGAAAACTATTTATTTTCATTACGATGGGGAATGTTATCAACTTTAATCATTGGTTGGCTTTTAACAATTATTATCGCTTTTTATTTATGGAAATGGCAAGTCAAAATACAACAAACTCGGGAAATGAGTAATCTAAAAATGCAGTTTTTTTCTACCACTTCTCACGAGTTTCGCACGCCATTAAGCACAATTTTAATCTCTGCTCAATCTTTAATTGATAATCAGCAAGATTTCTCGGAAGCGAAACGATTGAAAATATATTATCGTATTCAAAGCGTTACTAAACGCATGACACAACTTTTAAATGATATTTTAACCTTAGCTAGAGCAGAATCAGGAAATTTAGAATTTACACCAGAAATTTTAATTTTAGAGCAATTATGCGGGCAAATTATTGATGAAGTAGAACCCGAAAATATAGAAAAAGCCAGAATTCAGATTGAGAATTGTTATCCCGATCGCCAAGTTTACCTCGATCGCAAACTCATTCGTTCTATCTTGACAAATCTGCTCGGAAATGCTTTAAAATATTCGTCTACCGATAGTTTAGTGCATTTAGAAGTATCGGGAAACTCTCAAGGGTTGGAATTTAAAGTTTGCGATCGCGGAATTGGTATTCCCGAGGAAGCACTAGAAAAGATTTACGAACCCTTTTATCGCGCCAATAATGTTGGTAATATTATTGGGACGGGGTTAGGTTTATCGGTGGTTAAAACTTGCGTTGAGTTACATGGAGGGACAATTGCGATCGCTTCTCAAGAACAAAAAGGAACGATTTTTACAGTTAAACTTCCACTTGCTGAGTAGTTTTTCTGTCTACCTAGCTATACTGTTATCCGTCTGCGCTTGAAAATCAATTAGTCCTTGTGCTAAAATGGTTAGCTTGATGCAAACTAAAGAGCTTGAAAAATTTAAAATTGTTAGGGTTATAAAACACAATTACTATTAATTTATGTTACGACTTATTCCTTTATTTCTAGTTATTTCTTTAGGCATTGCAGGAGTTGTTGTCTTTGGCTACTATTCTCTGGTTGACTGGAATGCCCTTCAAATTGCTTATGTAAACTTCTCAAATATTGCTAACAATTCACCCGAACTCACCGCTTTATTTTCTGCTGAAGCACAGCAAAATATTCATCGCATTAATCTTTTTGCTGAGGGAGTTTGGGTGCTTCAAAGTGCCATTTTAGCCGCAATTGGTTTGCATGGTATTTGTACCTCCTCCCAAAGAAAAAGAAATTAGCATTGAGCCTGTTAATATTTAGGACGTAAAGAAAATTCATCAAACTTAATAATATCAGAATTGTGTTGAGTCGTATCAAAATAATAACTGCTAACTTTTCCTCGTCCTGTATCTAAAATACTAAAAACTGAAATATCGTTACTAGAAACATAAGGCAAATCGTTATTATTCTCATCTTTTAATGGGGAAATTGTTGGCATAATTGGCTCTAAACCATTGGGATCGCCTTCTGCAATATAAGTTTCTTGATATCCCTTGGGAATAGGGCGTTTTTTGTTCCCCAAAAAAGCACCATAACTATTACCAACATTGGAAGATTCGAGAAAATTTACTCCTTGTTTATTTTGAAAACGATTCCAGAGATGAGAATGACCATAATAGACGAGTTGAACTCCTGCTTCATTAAATAAAGGTTCTAAATAGCGAATAATATAATCATCATTTAATGGGTACTCATAGCGCACAGATTTTACTTCCCCTTCTAGTGTTGAAATAATACTTTGGCGAGGATTAGTATAAGCAGGAACAATATTATCTCCTAAAGTATGGGGAGGATGATGGAACATGACAATTTTATATTTAGCGTCTTGAAATTCTGGTGTTTGTAGTTCTTGTAAAAGCCATTTATATTGTTTACTATCAGGAGTAATCGGTTCAAAAATATGCTGTCCATAACCCCATTTTTCCGGAGTGTCCAAATCCTGCGATCGCTCTCGATAGCGACTGATTTGCTCATCTTTTATACTAGGCGATCGCCAAATATTAGTGATATATAAAACAACCAAACGAATATCGCCAAAAGTGACTGCATAATATTTCTCTCCTCCCGAATTGCTTTGCGGTAACGTAAAAATTTCCTCATAAGTATCGGTATTAAAAGAATTTGCTTTAATCCATGCTGCTTTTAACTGCGGATCGTTTCTCGGGTTAATTTCTGCACTAGATTTTTGATACATCTCCTCAGCTTTAATGTGGGGATAAGCATCGCCAAATTGTTCATTTAAACCCGTTTGCAGAGAAAAACGTCCCATCACTTCATGATTGCCGATCGCCGTGAATAAAGGAGCGTGTTGAATCAATTCTCCGCCTTTATAAACCGTCTCGATCCCCTTCTTTTTCAAAGTATAACTCCCTCGACCTTGGAGGACAGGAAAAAAGGCATTTCCCCCATCGCTATCGAACCATTCCGAAGCGCGATCGGCAATATTAATTAAATCTCCTGCCATAAATACCGCATCAACTTTGCCGATCGCCTCCTCTACTTTTTGTAAATTTGCCGCCGTCATCGGCATCAATTGATGATCGGAAGTTAGTAAAATCTTGAGGGGTTTTCCCTCAGAAGGAGTCGGTGCAAGGGAAAAAATATGACTGCTAATTTCCTCCCCCGTTTCTCGAGTTGAAATAACACGATAAGGAATGCGGCGATCGCGTTTTAAACCCGTTATTTCTGCCTCATGTCGCCAAACCTCCCGAGCGGCAGTTTTGGCATAAGACGGCGTAATTTTAGAGTTTTGGTCTTCTCTAACCCGCGTCAGTTTGGAGGTTACTGCCCTCACTTCCTCTTCTAAATTATCGCCATAAACGACGCAATTTTCCCTCCCCGAAAACTCCGTAAACCAAACAACCCGTACAGAATTTGGCGTTGGGAGTTGCAGAAACGGATCGCTTAATAATTCAGTAGCAACCATAATATTTTTCGGTCTTAAAGACTTTGGCGGCTCCATAAAAACCGCCAATAAAAAAGCAGCAATAAAAGGTAACAGTACGA
>NZ_JAYGHV010000190.1:0-8228 GCF_034932145.1 Spirulina sp. 06S082
CAATGCCTTCGATGCTTGCCCTATATCGGTTGCGGAGATTGCCGTCGCAGCCAGTTCGTTAGATCGAGAAGTTCGCGATCGCTCAATTGCTGTCGCTTATCCTTGCCATAGGTGGATCGCAGATGTTCTCGCAATCGTTCTATCGTCCATCCCAAGCGCCGGAGTTCGAGATTGATTTGAGCGATCGCGCTGGTGAAATCAAATTGGTTATTGGTTGTTGGTTGTTGGTTATTGGTTGTTGGTTCTGAAATGCGATCGCTACTCGGTAAGTCTGAATTGCCATAATTTCCGGAGTTTTCTGCCGTTGGTTTTGTTGTTTGAGAGGGCTTTTCCGGTTCTGAAATCCCCCTGGATTGACCATTGGCCGATCGTAGTGTCGATCGCGGGTCAGCAAGTGGAGGCGTTATCTCGCTTGCATTTGAGGGCAATGTGTCGATCGGCTGTTCTGTTGATCGCGTCGCTTCTGGCGAGCCGCAACCGTTTTCCGCATCTGTTTCGCACTCTAGGATCGGCCAATCATCGTCCTCGTCAAGCCGATGGTCGAACTCGGAACTCGTTGTTTCCCATTCATCTCGATCGGCAAATTCAGAACTTGCCATTTCCCATTCGTGGCAATTTTCCTCTAGAGATACTAGGCGATCGACACGATCGTCACGTTCCCTCGGTGGAGTCTCAAACGCCTCCATATTCGGGGGATTCGCCTTTTCCTCGCGATCGACGCGGCGATCGACTGGCCGATCGACAGTTTCCCCATTTAGTACCAGCTTCAACCGATTGCCTTTGCCCACTAAGCTCCCGAAACCCATGCGAGCCAACTCGATTAAATTCTGCCGGAGGTCGTCGGGTTTCTCCTTTCGCAACCAGCTAATCGACGATTGCAACCGACGTGCTGTCAGTTCGCCGTATTGTTTCAACTTGTCCAAAATTGCGCTCAAACGGTGGGGCAATCCCCCTTCATTCAAAGCGGCAGACCCTTCCGAATGAATCAGGGTTGTTTGAGAAAGGTAAAACTCCGCCAAACCGATCGCTGCTTCAACTCGCTCTCGAGGAATGTAAGGATCGGGGCGATCGCGTCCGGAAACCAGATCGGCAATAACGTGCAAAACCAAAGCCAGCCGTGCCGTATAGCCTTCCATTTTCGCCAGTGCCGCTCGCATTCCCTGCCGAGAGTTGGCCACCCGTCGCTGCTCGAGATCCCAGTGATAAAGGTTGTAAAGGCTTTGAGCCTCTGCCGTAAAGTGATAGCGTTGGGGTTCGACTTTCCTCGCCTGCTCGTAGAGCGCTTTCAAACTATTCAACTGATAGGGAGCGTCCGTATCCGGCAATTTCAAGGCTTTCAACGGAATGCGAACCCACAAAAAGCGTCCCCACTCCCCTTGATCGTCGTCAAAATTCCCCATCAACTTTTGCAACTTGGAATCTTGAATGGCTCCAATGATGCTCATGGATTCGTAGAGGGTAGAAATGCGCTCGCCACTTTTGAGATTTTTCTTGACTCCCGTGCCATTCCAGCCCGAAAGAATGGACTCTCGATCTTCCCCCCGTCCTTTTTTATAGGCTCCATAAGAACCGAACAATCCCGAAAGTTCATCTTTGATACACAAAAATGCCGTATCGGGTTGCTTGCTTTTAATCGTATCGATCGCCTCGCTGGTGGCTTTGTTGACGTAAAACTCTTTCTGCACGGGTTCGATGGGTTCGGCAGCTTTCCACTGTTCCCGAGAGCCATAGGTATCTTTGGCCGCTTGCCACTGTTCCCAAGCCGCGTCGTATTTGGCTTTTGCCAGCTTGTACTCCGCGTCGGTTTCAGCCTGCAATTCTCTGAGGGGTTGCAAAATCGCTTTTAGGGTGGGAGATTTGCGTTGTCCGGATTCCGTAACCAAGCCAGCATAAATAATGGCCGGTTCGACAAAATCGATGCCTTCTTTAATAATGACGCGGGTTTCGGGGTGCAGGCAGGAGGCGACGGCGGGAAGCAAGACAGTGAGGAGTGCTGAGGGGGGAATGCCCATCCAACGGGCGACTTGCTGCATCGGTTCTGCCAGTTTCCAAGGCAGGTAATCGCGAAGATCGAGGGCGTGTCGCTTGTGTCCTTCTAATGTTTGTAACTCTTGATGACATTCATCCCGCCCGGATTCCCGGTCCGAATCGGTTTGCAAATCGCTTGCCAGTTGGCGCAGTTCCCGGACGCTCCACCCCGACTCTTGACTCAAGCGATTGAGGCTCTCGGTCAGGACGGCGGGAGGTGGGTTGCGATTGAGGAGGGCGAGGAGAACGGTTCTGACATCGATTTCGGGACAGGCTGGCGATCGCTGTCCTTCCGTGGCGATGGGAAATTTGGCTTCTTTGACGCTGCGGCAAAAGTCCGCCCAACCGTAGTCGGTATCGATCGCGTTGCTGACATCCCAACCTTTGACCGTACAATCTTCTGGCATGGGAACATCGGCAATGCGCCCGCGACCTTCGAGGGCAAAGGCGAGTTTTTTGGCTCCTTCGTCTCCGGCGCGAGTGCCGTCCTTGCGAGGCGTGTCGTTGCGATCGTAAAAAATTGTTACATTTCCGGGCAATCGTTGCAGTTCTTCCCATTTGGGAACGCTACCGCAGCCGGCTGTGGAACAGGCAACGGCAATGCGGGATTCTCCTTCGGGTTGTTCTCGTACCAATTGGGCGAGGCGAATGGCATCCCACTCTCCCTCGCAAAACCAAGTCTCGCGGGCATTTTCGGGGAGATGAGCGAACCATACGGTAGCGGGAACGCCGAATTGAGACCAGTTGCCGAGGTAATCCGGTCTTTGTTCGGGTTTCAGCCAAGGGGCGACGCGCTTTTTGACGTAATAGCGTCCCGGCTGTTGGGGAATGGGAATAAAGAGACAGATTGCCCCGTAAGTTTCTTTGTTTTGGGGTTTATTCTCGTCGGGAATGACGACTCGTTTCCCCAGTCCTATATTTAGGCGTTCGATATCGCTTTGGGAAATATGGCGATCGCTCAACCATTTTCGGGCGGCTACTGCATCGGGAGAGGAATTTCGCAACAGCCTCTCGGTTGCCGAAGCCACAAATTTTTCGTCAACGGTATAGTCTTTGTGGGGGGTAGGGGGTAGGCGTTTTCCGGAGCGATCGTCGGTACTGAATGAGGGTGAAGGTTGTCCCGGTAGGGGAGCATTTAATGCTTCTCGAATCTCGGCAGGGGTACAACCTCGAAAACATTTATAACCGTACTGACTTTTGGGGATGAGGCTGAGAGTCTTGTCTTTCGGGCCTTTCGAGCAACAGGGACAAGGAGCGCGACCCTTGCGATCGAATTCTACCCATTCTCGGATCTGAAAAGTCTTGGATTTTTGGTAAACCATTGCTACAATTGGAATGGAAAAGGATTTGAAATTGGATTTGTGGTAAACCACTACAAAGCCGTCAGTGTTGTTGAAGTTTAATTGTATTTTCCGAGTTTAGCGAAGTTGAAAACCACGTTTGTGCGATCGCGATCGCATGAAATCTCGAAAAGCGCAAAAAAATTCAACATTTATCTATTGACTTTTTTCTCATTGTGTGTATTCACGGATATCGATCGGTGTATATTTTTTTTGTGGCGATCGCCTTTAGGTTTCAGTAAATGATGGATCTGGGGAGTTAAGATTGAGCCTGACGGATTGTCTGGTTGATGTTATTCTGGTCAGACCCATTGTTTTGGTTAGATTAGCCCCGATCCGATCGAAGCAACAAATTACTTAAACAAACCTTTGTTCCCATGTCAGCTTTGACGATTGCACAACGCCTCGACAAATTATTTCCAATATTTTGCGAGCCTCGTTTTTTGAGCAATCAAGGATTGGGTAAGGAGATCGGTTTTCATATTTTCGATTACGATCCCGAATGCGATCCTCTCGTTCAAAATTATTTAGTCGGTCTCAAATCTCGACTGGAAAGTTCTCCTCATTCGCTTAAAGTGCTAGAAATTAATCTCTATTATGTTATATTGGAGCTTTTGGAAGCGCGAAATTTGTTGCAAAAGGCGCTAGATTTAGAAACGAAACAGGGAAGTACGGCTTTTAACAAAAGCATAAGGCCTCTCCTGCGACCGGAAAAAATTGTGGAGGTCATCCAGAATCGACTTACGGGGGACGAACAATTGATCTGGTTGACGGGAGTAGGAGCAATTTATCCTTGGATGCGATCGCACACAATTCTTAATAACTTGCATCCTATCCTCGACACAACGCCATTAGTGATGTTTTTTCCCGGTTTTTACGATGGTCAAGAGTTACGATTATTTAATACCCTAAAAGATGACAACTACTATCGAGCTTTTCCTTTAATCCCTCGAAACAGCGAACAATGAAGGAGCTCTAGATCGATATTTGCTGGGAGTGTAATTCTGATGAACCAAATTTCGGATTTGTTCTATAAAGATATTCATCGCAATATTAATGGAGTCATTAAGGTTGGCCAGCAAGACAGGGATAATATCCGTCAAGAACTTGAAGAATATGTCATTACGAAAGAACTCGATCGCCATTTTCAGACTTTTTTTGAACGCTACGTCGAAGCCTTAAATACTCCTACAGATAAGATGGGAGTTTGGATTTCGGGCTTTTTCGGATCGGGAAAATCTCACTTTCTCAAAATTTTGTCTTACCTGCTGCAAAATGTGGATCTCGGAGATACTCGTGCGTTAGATTATTTCGATAGCGATCGCGTCCGCGACTCCCTATTACGGGCAAATATTGCCAAAGCAGCCCGGAGTCAAGCGGATGTCATTCTCTTTAATATTGACTCCAAAGCAGAAGCCGATAGTAAAAATCAGAAGGACAGTATTGTTAAGGTCTTCCAAAAAGTTTTTGACGAACATTTAGGGTATTTTGGTACGGTTCCAGCGATCGCGGAGTTCGAGCGACAATTGGATGAAAAAGGGAAATATGGAGACTTTCAAACTGCTTTTCAAGATATTCACGGTACGCCTTGGGTTGAAAACCGAGATGCTTGGGCATTTTGTCAAGATGAGATCGGCAAAGCCTTACAAACCAGCTTGGAGATTAGTGCTGATGCAGCAAGCAAGTTGATGGATTTGAGCGAACGGAACTACACTCTCAGCATTGAAAAGTTTGCGCGAACTGTTAAAACTTACCTCGATCGCAAGGGTAAAAATCATTATCTCATTTTCATGGTTGATGAAGTGGGGCAATATATTGGAGACAACAGCGATTTAATGCTTAATCTACAGACTGTTGTTGAGGATTTGGGAGTAAACGCTCAAGGGCGAGCTTGGGTAGTGGTTACGTCTCAAGAAGCAATTGATAAGATTACTAAGAATCGTATTAAAGGGAAAGACTTTTCTAAAATTGTCGGTCGTTTCGGTCGCCCTCTCAGTCTTTCTTCAGCGAATACCGATGAAGTGATAAAACTGCGCTTGCTGCGAAAAACTGATGCCGCTCAACAAAGTTTAGCAGCGCTTTATCAACAGAAAACAGCGATTCTTAAAAATCAGATTACTTTTACTTCTGATTGTGCCAATCTTCCCAGTTATCGCGATGACAAAGATTTTGTTTCTGCTTATCCTTTTATTCCCTATCAATTCAATTTACTTCAGAATGTATTTACTCAAATTCGCCTGATGGGAGCGACGGGAAAGCATTTGTCTGAAGGAGAGCGATCGCTACTCGATGGCTTCCAAATTGCTTCTCAGGCAGTCGATCGAGAGGATTTAGGCGCTTTAGTCCCTGTCCATATTTGTTATCGGGCAGTAGAAGGATTTTTAGATGGCAATATTAAGCGAGTTATCGAACAAGCGGAAAATAATCCGAACCTGCAACCTTTTGATATTAATTTGCTCCAAACGCTTTTTATGATTAAATATGTTAAGGAAGTTCGAGCAAATCTTGACAATTTAACGACCTTGAGCTTGGATAATATCGATCGCGATAAATTGGCATTAAGGGAGCAAATAGAGGAATCATTACGAAGATTGACCAAAGAAACATTAATTCAACGAAATGGAGAGATTTATTATTTTCTTACTCATGAGGAGCAGGATATTGGTCGGGAAATTAAAAATACAGAGATCGAACCGAGCGATATTACGAAAAAGTTGCAAGCATTGGTTTGGGAAATGATTTTTCCCGACAAAAAATTTCGCTATGACAAACGCCACGAATACAATTTTAATCGCCAACTCGACGACCAAACTTACGGACAGCAAACTCACGATATTGGTTTGCATATTATTACGCCCTATTGCGATCGCTATGCTCTTTTGCAAGAAGAAAGTCAGTGTTTGATGGAAACATCGGCAGGAAAAGCAGTTTTGGTACGCTTGCCCGATGAGGGAAATTTGCTGGACGAACTCAATGAGTTAGTACAAACCTCAACCTATATTTCTAATAAAAATAGCGGTATATTGCCTCAAACCGTACAAACCATTCTGGCAACGAGAAGCGATGAAAACAGCCGCCGTCAAGAACGAATTCGGGAAACTTTGGAGGACTTAATTACCCGAGGAGATGTATTTGCTTGTGGAAATCGCTTCAAAGAAGTTACTCGCAGCGATTCTAAAACTCTGTTAACGGAAGGTTTGAAATATTTAGTGGATACGCTTTACACCAAATTGACTTACGTTGAAAGTGGGTTTGAGAGCGAGCAGGATATTACTCATGCGTTGCTCAAAGATTATCAAGAACAAGACACCAGTGGAAAAGTTTATAATAGTGCGGCACATAGTGAAATGTTGGCATTTCTGACGGATGAAAAACGCGCTCACCGTCAAGTGACAATCCGGAATGCGATTGATAAATTTAATGGGCGACCTTGGGGATGGTCGGAGTTGGATACGTTGGGAGTGATGGCAGAGTTATTCAATCTCGGCAAAGTTGAATTGCGCCATGCGGGGGGGACGGTTAATTTCCGCGAATCTGGGTTAGTGACGAGACTGCGATCGCGCAAGGGATTGAATGAATATACGATCCGGTTGGGGGACGTTATCAATACGGGAAGTTTGAAAGTCGCGAAGGATTTAGCCTCGGATCTTTTGCCAGAAAGTCCTTCTAGCGATCCCCTTAAATTATTTGAAACCTATCAAAAGGCTTTGCAAGACCAAAAAAGCGAATTGGAGGGCTGGCAAGGGCAAATTAAGGACGAAAAATTGCCGTTTGGAGATTTGGTCGAAACAAGTTTGGAGACTTTGACGCAATTGTTAAAGGTTGAAGATGCAGCGGCTTTTTTCGATCGCTTCAAACAGTGTCGGGAGGTGTTAGAGGACTACATTGAGGATCGCGAGACGTTGCGGGGCTTTTTTATAGGACCGTTGAAATTATATCGTCAGGCTCGAGAGAATTTGCGATCGCTCGAACCGGAGTTGCGCCATCTTCAAGAGGGGGCATTATTGCAGAATGTAGAGTCGGTGCGGCAGATTTTGGCGATGAAGAATCCAACGGCAAAAATTCCTCAATTACCCATGCTTCCAACCCGTGAAGGACAAAGTGCAGGAAGTTTTAGATAATAAGGTAAAGCAGGCACGTTTGGAAGCGCAAAGGGTTAAAGAAGAAGTGGCTCGATATGTAACAGAGACTCACCCAATGGTTGCCGATCGCTTGAATTTGTCTTCTTATCAAAATGAAGTCGATACGGCGATCGCGCCTTTGGATCGGGCGACGGCGATCGATACGGCGATCGCCCATCAAAGTCAAATAGAAACCCTTCGCAAGGCTTTAATTCAGCAGGTGGATCGAGAGGCTGAAGGTTTGCAGCAGCGATCGGCTTCTGAAGAAAGTGACACTGTGGTTAAGTCGATCGTTTCCCTATCGGTGGTGAATGTAGCGAAAAAGTCGGTTTTGGAAACCCCTGAAGAGGTCGAGGAGTATGTAGACGCGCTGAAAATGGCGCTATTGGCAGAACTTGAGCAAAATAATCGCGTGCGGTTAATGTAGGAACGTCACACTCGATATCCATTCTGTTTTGCTGGAGCATTTTTGGGTAGAATAAGGGCAGAATTTGTTCCTTATTCGGTCAATTGCCATGACAAATTCCATTGCTAAGGATCCGGACTTTCCCATGAAGCACGCGCAAGTCACCGATTTGAAGAATACGGCTCGGGTGGCGGAGATGGTTGAGGATGCGGACGTGCTGGTGACGAGAAACGGACAAACTGTTGCTTATTTGGTCAATCCCGACCATTACGAGCGGCTGGTCAATAATTGGTATGAAACGCGCCAAGCTGTAACTTCGGGATTTTTGCAGCA
>NZ_JAYGHV010000191.1:0-8014 GCF_034932145.1 Spirulina sp. 06S082
TAATGCCAAAAACTAAATCTGGCAAACCCCAAGGGGACATAGTTCGCGCTGAGAGCCAAAATTGACTACTGATAGGTTTGAGTAGCACAAAATCTAATGTTCCTTCTTGAACTTGTTCGACAATTTTGTTAAGATTGGGAATGAGAAATGTTGCTGAAAATCCTTGGAGTAAAGTGAAAACACCTAAAACAATTAATGCTTCTTCCCAATTCCAGCCTTTGAATTCATAACCGGTACGATAAAATAAAAATAGACCAAATAAGCTACCCGAAAGATTGGTTAAGCTACTGAGAGTCGCAATGAGAAAATTCAAACGATACTCGAGTTCTGCGGCGATCGCGGTACTCCAAAATAATTTCAAAACTAATAAATAACGTTGCATTTTAGACAAAACCTTCTAACTGACATTGACAAAGTTCTTGATTATCGTTAAGTGCCTTACATCCTATTTTCTCTTGATGAATAAGTATTGATTTTGTTTGTTTTTTCTTACAGCGTAGAGATTGACGATTATTTTGTTTTAATAAATCGCATAACTGTATTGCTGATTCTTTTTTGATTTCAATATCGTAATGCAATTTTTGAGCAAATAAACACCTTCCTTCCATAACTTGATTTTTTTGAATACCTACACTATCTAATTCTTGATCGGTTAACCAAATAAAATCTATATCCTGATGTCGGGAAGTTCTATTAGCACTTAAAGAGGCAATCACACTATAAAAGTCTTGTTCGGAGTTCACTAACCAAATACTAGAAGTTTCGTCAAAACTTGCCTCTGCTATTTTTTCTAGACGTTTTCTTGGATCGCTTATCTCAGGATCGGGCTTCCAACTACTTCGACTGTTAATTTTACGAATATATACAGGGGGAGATATTCCAAAATCTTCAAGAGTAGGGAGCATTTTAATTGGGTGCATCTCAATTTTGCAATAAATTCATATATCCTCAAAAGAATTTAAGTAAACTATTTAGGAAATATCATCAAGAGCTTCTTGGGCATATTTACGAATATATAAATCCGAGTCACGGATAAATCTCTCTAAAATTGGATGAATTAGCTCAATATCATCTAATTCATCTTCTACAATCCAGAAAAAATCGATTATGGCAGATTTAACTAATCTACCCCAAAGATTGTAATTATTCATGAATCCTACTATCAAACTATATTTTTTCATTACCTGTATTTTTTGCGAACAAGCAACAGATTTAATTAATATTTCCCACTTTTCAGGAGATAAAACATTAATATATTGACCATAGGGTGTATGTCCCAAAAGCATTAATTGAGCTAGAAGATTACCATCACATTCAGCTAAAAGAGCGATCGCACCATCGTAACTATCTCTGATATTAGTTTTATTTCCCCATTGTAGAATTTCTACAATCTCTTCTATTGAAACAATAGAAGTAGCAATATTTTTACAAACTTTAATCCTCCGATCTGGTAAATGTTTAAAATACCATCCAAGCAAATTTATTATACCTATATTGTTTAAAACAGTTAACTCCGTGTCAGGTTCTGGATCGCGAGAAAATGACGTAGGTGATAAAAACTCAGGTTGTTTTTGTATTTTACTTGGTATTTGATGTCTACAAGACCATATCGAATGAGTTTGTCTTGGAGATTCTTGAGAATACCGCGAAAAAATAACATCCTCACGAGAGAGCAAATCAGTGTTCATAAGACTTTCCCCAGCTTTCTTGTATCTCTTCTCGAATTAAACTCGAAAAGATTTGTAAAATATGATCGTGGGTTTGATTATACCATTTAACAAGATTATTCGGTTTGTCTTGACTCATTGCTGTGAGAGAAAATAACATTGCATCAATTTTATTGAGTTCATCCGTTTCTATTTGCCCTTTTTGAATATCTACATCAACATATCCTAGGCCATCGGGTAAAGTAAAACGAGTTTCACAATTCAGTAGTTCTGGATACTGAGGATAATTTTGCCAATTTTTTTGAAAAACAGTAAAAATTTTCTGATTATCTTTAGACTCTTGCCAACCAAACTCTCGATCGATTATATTCAGATATGTTAATTTACAGTGCAATGGAGGAGCGATCTGTTCTCCTGATTCTAGTTTCCACCAATCACTAAAACTTTTCCAATGTCTTGAAAATTCGTCAAGTAACTTTGGAAAATGTGGATATTCACAATCTTGTTTATATCTGAAGTTAAAAGCAAAATTATTTTTCTGTAACTGTATCAAACTTTGTTCATCCTCACTCCCAAATACGACCCTCCGAAGAGGTGGTAGTGACAATAAAATATCTTCTTCTCTAGAAGTTGGTATTTTATCTTCTGGTAGTATAGGAAACTCATTTTTAATCATTTCCCAATACTTACCAAAATGAACAGAAGAAAATTTTAGCGTTTCAAAATTTACTGAAAAAACAACTTCTTTCAGTGGTGGATTCTTGAATTTGACCTTCATGGTGTTGTGTGAATTTATATCTTGCATCGTCTTAGTTACATTAGTTATAAAGAACCAATGTACTTGGTGGTACATTTAACCTTTAACAATAGTATACTAGAATAATGTATAATGTTGTGTAATTAATTTATAAAATTTTAAAATAAAGGAAATTAGGAACATTAATAAACTATTTGGTTGTTAATTAGGATACTGCCTTGGTGTTTTAATAGTGAACAATAAATTTTCGCTCTCCTTTATTTAAACTACAAACTATACTATGACTATGAAATATTCAATTTCGCTGCTTCTAAGTTTAACAATTTTGGGGTTTCCCCAACTGATTTTAGCACAGACCTCTCAGGAGAAGGAGCAAGTGCAATCTAACGAGTATAACACCGAACCGAACACATTATTTCCTATTCTCAAAGAGGGAAAATTGGGTTATATCGACACAGAGGGAAATATTGTTATTGAACCCCAATTTATGTTTTCCTTGGCAGCAAGGCGATTTTCTCAAGGAGTCGCCGCGATCGCCATCGATGGGAAGGGAGGATTAATCGATCGCAATGGCAATATAATTATTGAACCACAATTCGATCATATTGGCGAGTTTTTTGCTGGGTTAGCACAAGTGATTCAAGGAGAAAAAAGCGGTTTTATCAATCAAGAAGGAGAGATTGCGATCGCGTTACAATTTGAAGCTGTGAGAGATTTTTCTCAAGGACTCGCCGCCGTTAAAATAGAAGGAAAATGGGGCTTTATTAATACCGTTGGTGACATTGTTATCCCAGCAAAATTTGAGGATGCTTTAGATTTTAACCAACAAGAATTAGCGGCGGTTCAATTAGGCAAAAAATGGGGATTAATCGATAAAATGGGCGAGATGGTTGTTGCACCAAGTTTCGACCGCGTTTGGCCATTTCAAGAAGGATTTGCGGCGGTTAAATTAGGCGAAGAATGGGGTTTTATTAATGAGAATGGTGACATTGCGATCGCGCCTCAATTCGATCGCGTCGGAAATTTTTCAGAAGGATTAGCTTATATTTCTCGTAGCAAGCAAGTAGGTTATATCAATACGGTAGGAGAGATTATTGTTGAGCCTCAATTTGAAGAAGGTGGGGATTTTTCAGAAGGATTTGCAACTATCGTATTAGGTGGGAAATGGGGATTCATTAATGCTGAAGGAAAGATTGTTATTTCTCCTAAATATGAGTCTGCATGGGAATTTTCAGAAGGATTAGCGCGCATTAAAAATGGACAAAATATTGGCTTTATTAACCCCAAGGAAGAATTAGTTATTCTGCCTCAGTTTCAGAGAGCGAGTAATTTTATTAATGGATTAGCACAGGTCGAAATTAATAGAAAAATAGGCTATATTGATAAAACCGGACGTTTTATTTGGTTGCCAACTAATTAAACAATTACGGGTTATTTTCAGTTAATGAATAACCAATAATCTACAATAATAAAGCAAGTTAATGAGTAAATTTAATTTAAGAACGCGCTTATTTTTTTCCCATATTCTCGTCATTGTTTTGGGATTGGGGACGTTTGTTGCAATTGTTAAATATTCTTCTCCACGATTTTTTATTTTGCGTTTAGAACAATTAGAAAGAAGAGGATTTTTAACTGTTCGTTCAGCAAGAACTTATTTGATTAATGGATTTCAAAGTGCCTTAAATAGCGGCACATTTTGGTCTTTTGCAGTGGGTATTAGCACATCTGGAGGATTGAGTTATTGGCTTGCTCAACGGATTACTAAACCTTTAAATGTTATGCAGCAAATTACGCAAAAATTTGCTTCGGGACAACTAGAAGAAAGAATGCCAGCAACTGATATTCCTGAATTAAATGAATTGGCAATGAGTTTTAATCGTATGGCGAATAGTTTAGAAGGAGTCGAACAAAGACGGAGAGAATTAATTAGCGATCTCACCCATGAATTGCGATCGCCTTTAACCGTAGTACGAGGATATTTAGAAGAACTCTCTGATGGCGCGATCGCACCTTCTCCAGAAATCTATTTACGTTTGGTTCGCGAAACCAAGCGTTTAGAACGCTTAACCCACGATTTGCAAGAACTTTCTAAAGCAGAAGCAGGATATTTGCCAATTCATTTACAGTCAGTAAATTTATATCCTTTATTAACTTCTTTGGTGGAACGTTTTTCCGATCAATTGATGGAAGATAGTCCGACTTTAAGATTAGAATATGCTGAAAATCTTCCCCTGGCGATCGCCGATCTCGATCGCACCGAACAAGTGTTAGTGAATCTAATTGGAAATGCCTTGCGCTATACCGAAACAGGTTCAATTACTGTCAAAGGATGGCGCGATCGCGATCGCCTTTGGATCGCAGTTGAAGATACTGGAGTCGGCATTTCTCAGCAAGATTTACCCTTTGTTTTTGAGCGATTTTGGCGCGCAGATCGATCGCGATCGCGCTACTCTGGGGGAACGGGAATTGGTTTAGCCATTGCTCGCCGTTTGATCGAGTTACAGAATGGTAAAATCGAAGTAGAAAGTGAACTGGGTAAAGGAAGTATATTTCGCTTTCATCTTCCCCTTGTTTAACGATTCCATTTATAAATCTCAAGCTAAATCTCAAGCTAAATCTCAAGCTAAATCTCAAGCTAAATCTCAAGCTAAATCTCAAGCTAAATCTCTCTACAGGACTTCAAGAGCGTGCGATCGATATCCCCTAATTCTGCCAATTGATGATAGCCTTGCAAGCCAACTATACGCATAATGCCCTCATTTGTGGCAATTGTGCCGCGATCTTCAAGGGCGATCGCATAGGGATAAACCTCTCCCTCAAAATCCTCTACTAATAAATTCAGGTTTTGGTTGTCTAACGTGCCGGCAAAACAACGATATTCAGAATTAACCTCATATAATGCACCGTTTACCTTACCCTGACGAACTTCAAAAACTACATAAGTAATCCCATATTGTTCATCTTGAGGAGAACCACCAAAGAGATAAAACCCGTCAGCTAGAGGAGAATCAACACTCATGGACTCAGCGCGATCGCGAACTTCTACTTCTGCAATCTCAACATTTCCCTTGCTTAATCCTTCAATTCTCATGGCTGCGATCGCCGGAAAAGTATTGGCGATCGCCATTCCGATTGCGATCGATAAACAAACATTAAACCGCCAGAAGCGAAATTTAATCAGCTTGGCTGGAATTTGTGGGATTTTTCGTAAAACAGAATTTAACATTACCATGCACCCTCATCACAACTTAAATATGCAAATTTGAACGGAAAGTTATTATTCTTTTAATCTAGCGAAAGTTGATGGCATTCGGGTAGGAATTTAACAATCATTTGTATTAAGTTATTCTAAGTTGACGATTTGCGGGGGTTTTGCGAATGGGTCGTAAAATTTTTTAGCTTTTAATCAAGATTTATTAAACAATTGCGAAGTGGAAAACAGCCGAAAGAAGATTGTAAAGTTATTTGAGTCTGACGGACTGCGAGGGCGATCGCGTAAAGTCAAGGATTTTGCTAAATTGGAACTGTCCGCAAAAATATCAAGCCATCATGTTGCAAAGAATCTTAACAAACCTAAAACCGTTCTTAAAAACCCTATTTGTCGGCGTTTTAATTTTAATATTAACTTTCGCTCATAGCGATGAAGCCCTGGCCCGTCGTAGTGGTGGGCGCATTGGTGGCGGTTCATTTCGCGCTCCTTCCCGTTCTTATTCAGCCCCCAGTCGCAGTTATGCCCCCAGGGGTGGCGGCTATCGCTCTCCTGGTTGGGGCTTTGGCTTTCCCTTTCTCATCCCCTTCTTTGGTTTTGGAGGCGGTGGCAGTTTGTTTACCCTACTTATTTTTATTGCCATCGGTAGCTTTCTCGTCAACACCCTTCGCAATAGCGGCATGAGTTTGGCGGGGAATAATGAAGGAATTTCTAGCAATACCAAGATTTCCGTCGGTAAAGTACAAGTTGGCTTACTCGCCGAAGCCCGCAGCCTTAAAGCAGACCTCGATCGCCTCGGACGCAGTGCGGACACAGGAACAAGCGCCGGACGTGCTAAAGTCTTACAAGAAGTTAGTTTGGCCTTATTGCGCCATCCCGAATATTGGGTTTATGGTTCCACCCTTTCCCAAACCGCAGCACGGGAAACCGCCGAGGCCAAATTCAGTCAATTAGCACTCTCAGAACGGAGCAAGTTTACAGCAGAAACCCTCTCGAATGTCGATCGCCAAGTACAAAATAACGACATCGCCTTACCTTCTGTTGCTGAGAATCTCGCTCAACAAATTCGTGCGGAAACTGGGGAATACATTATTGTCACCCTCTTAGTTGGGGTAGAAGGAAAACTCGAGTTAGCTAAGATTAATAATACCGAAGACTTAACTCAATCTTTGCGTGCTATTGGTGGCATTGGTAGCGATCGCCTCCTCGCCCTCGAAATTCTCTGGACTCCCCAAGCCGAAGGCGACACCCTCAGCACTGACGACATTCTCGCCGAATACCCCGATCTAAAGTTGGTTTGATCGTTTATCACTAAACACTAACCACTAGCCACCAACCACTAAACACTACGCTTCATTACTCAAGACCTTAGTAAAAATCCGCTTGAGTTGCGCCGTGCAGTATCGAGGGGGACGGATAACCTGTTTCATCTTGGTAAATCCGTCCTCAAAAAAACGGAAGGCCGATTGCTCTTCCGTTGTCTCTTGATAGACTAAAGGCTGATTGGTTTTTTCTACAATCTCCATCCAGAGATTGAGGGTTGTCGGTAACTTGTGACTCAAACGCATTGACAGTTCTGGGGTTGAAAGGGATTGAACATAAGCAGAAGAAAGAAAGGGACGATAAATAACCGCGTCATCGGTTAATTGATTGACCCAAGCCAAACTTAAGCCCCGCACTAACTTTCGTATCGGTTCCGCCTCCTCCCCCATCAACTCCGGTATGACACTACTGTGGGAGACAATACTATCGGTATTGCCAATATCGGTTACACTCATGTGAGTTGCACCGATCGCCGTGACAAAATATTTTTCCCCTGCTAATTGATTAAAAGGGCGCAATTGATGATCCAAAGATGGCGCAACGGCATCCTTGCTACTGCTCCAAATCAGGGTGGGGATTTGTACTCGTGCTAATCCTTCCTCCCCGAAGAGCTTGCCAATCACGGGATTAAAGGCGATCGCCTGCTTGACGCGCTCATCTCGTAATTCGAGTTTACTATGGGGTAACTGTGCCGCCGAACATTGCAGCCAATCCGCCGGAGAGCGACCTAATGGCGTGCGACGCTGGCAAAAAGAGCGCAATTCTCGTAAATCTAGTTCCCCCCCCGCTAACGCTAAAGCGGTATATCCCCCCAAAGAATGACCGATAACTGTCACTTGTTGCGTTTTGAACCGTTCTCGCAAATGACCCCAATATTGACCCAAGCGCTCTAATTCATCTAAAACAAAACTGACATCCTTGGGGCGATCGAGAAACTCTTCGGCGGGTAAAACATCCGTGGGGTTAAAATCAAGGGTTAGTCCTGCAAGGGTTTCAATGCTGCTACCGGGATGTTCGAGGGAAACGACACTAAACCCATGAGAGGCTAAATGATGCGCC
>NZ_JAYGHV010000192.1:0-7917 GCF_034932145.1 Spirulina sp. 06S082
AGCTAAACCGCGTTGGTAATAAATATCGGCAAAATGAGGATTGCGCTGCAAGGCTTGGGTAAACGCCGCGATCGCCCCTAAATAGTCCTCTCTCTTGGCTTTTTCGAGTCCTTGCCGATAAAAATCTTCTGTCATTTTTCACCTCTAACACAATATTTTTTTAATTTACTCGATCGTTATTTTTCGTTACTTCGGAGGTGAATCTCGTTAATAATTCCTCGCGAGACAGGTGGAAGAGTAGAGGGGTAAATTCTTCGGGGGGAAGGGAGGCGATCGCTTCTACAATTGTTGCAAGTTCCTCATCCAACTCTTCAAAACGCGCCAAGAGAAGATTGTTAATCAAACGAATAGTGGCTTGCTTTTCTCCAAGTTTCGTTCCTTGTTGAAGACCTTCTTCACGGCCTTCTTCACGGCCTTCTTCACGGCCTTCTTCACGGCCTTCTTCTTTAGCTTGTTGTCGAATATCTGCCATTGCTTCCTCATACATTTGGGTTAAAGTCATAATTAACTCCTTATCCTCGCGATCTAAATCTTGTTCTCGAGTTTGTCGTTTGGTTAATAAAGCAACCAATTCTCTGACTAATTTTATCACATTTCCTCGGCGGCGATCTTCTCGAGGAAGTGCTTCGAGTTCTTGAATGGCTTGTGCTTGTACTCGTCCTTTTCCCAATAACCTCAACCACAATGTTTCTGTTTTTTTGGGCAGTTGATGAATGACGACAATGGCAGTTTTCCAGCCCGTCCCTGCAAAATAAATTCCTTGTTCTTCCTTTTTGGTTGATGGGATGCAACGGAAACTTTGTAGCAAGTTTGCAGAAGCAGTTGGAGTGAGAATCCACAGTTTAGGGAGATTGACCTCAGTGAGAGACTTTTTATCTCGTTTGGCTTCTCGTTCAATCTCCGCCAGCACGACAAACAGTTTAATCGCACAAGTGCGAATATCACTGGGAGTAATGGGGTTGCGGAAGGGTTCAAATAATGCTGGAGTTACGGTCAATTTTCCCAATAAACCTAAGTTTTTTCTTTTCCCTGTTTCTGTGGCAGAAGGAGTAAACAAAAGATCGATTTGACGGACTTCTGGGTGAACTTCTTTACTGGTTTCTACTGTTCCAATGGGAGAAAGAAGTTCAGTGAGATATTGTTTAGCGAATTGGTCGTGAATAAATCGCGTCACGAGATGAGACTAGGCAAAAGAACAAGAGTATTCTATCAGAAAGAATAGGCAAAACTCAAATAAAGCCCGTCATTTTGAGCATCGGTATGACGATCGCCTCGTAAGGTTTGCCCTCTTCTACGGCGATCGCAATATAAACAGTCTATTCTCGATCGCTAACCGTTAAATCCAAACCAATTTCAAACATTCTTTGCCAAGGCGAAAATATCTCTATTTCCCATTGCCATTGCAAGAAGGAATTGTGCATGGTTTTTTCCCAAACAGCGTTAATTCTCTTTTTCATCTCTGCCTGAATTTCTTTTTCCTTGTTATTAAAATTGTAATAAGACGCATCGATCGCCGGTAAATAATTCTTGACCAGATCCATGCGAACAATCGTTTGATAAGCCCAACCTTCCAATAAATGATAAATTTTGTTAGTTGTAATGGCTTGGAGATCGCTGGCATCAATACCGATAATTGCTGTCGCTAAAACAGTTCCCAAGGTGTTACAACAGGTATTCCAACAGCCATAAGCGAGAAGTTCATCCCAAGCTGCAAAATCATCAAGTAATTCTACTAACTCAGTTTCTCCTCCATTGGCAAAGGCAACATCGGCGATCGCAACGGGTTTCCCTTCTTGTAAAAATGTTGCAATGCGATCGACAAAAAAAGGCAAATTTCGATGGGTGGTATAGGTTAAATCTTTACGAGGATTATCCCATGCTTCTTGCATCACCTGACCTGGGGTATTAACAGCTAAAATAAAATCGGCTGCTTCTGGTGTAGAAACAAGACAACCTCCCACCGCTAAAATATGTGCTTTTAAACTTTCTCCCAAAGGGCGATCTTCATATAAAGGAATAATTTGTTCGGAATAAATGGAACTATAAAGAACATAAATGTTTCTACGAATGTCGCGCAATTGCAAACAAATACGAGCAAGTAATGTACACCCCACTTCATCAGCACCAGGATATAAGTTAATCTTTTTCTGTAAGCGCTTGGTACTGATTTCTTGAACGACTTCCTGGCGATCGCTTGCAGTAAATCCATAAATCGCGCAATCATCTTGAGGAATCGATAAAAAATCAATGATTCCTGCTTCCACTAATGCGATCGCCTTTTTATTAACACTAAGATTCTGTTTTCTTCGCTGACGATAATCTTGTAAATATTCGGAAGGAAGTTCGCGATCGATGCGATTTAATTCTTCTGTTTCTGTTTCTGTTATGCCTTCTCTTTGCTGCTTATCTTGCAACCATCCCCAGCGAAAAATTCTTTCCCCAAATTCCTCATAATAATCCGGTTCTTCTTCACTGCTATTATAACTTGGCGATCGCATAATCAGATTGCTGGCCAAAATAAGCAAATCGGGATATTTTTCTTTGAGTTTAGCAATGCGATCTAGGCGATCGCGCAATAATTCCTCAGAATCTTGATGCAGTCGCGAAGGCAATAAACCCCCATAAACCAACATTTCAATTGACAAAATTGCCCCTTGACAATCCGATATAGTAACTTCGATCCAGTCCCAAAGGCGATCGCGATCGGCAGGTTTTTTTTTGTCCCCCAATAAATTCCGAGGGGGAACAACCAGTTCTAAACTATTTTGTAAATTAGCGATCGCCTGGGGATAATCAAAATTGCAAGGCCGTTCATCAAGGGGAACATAGAGAATTCTCATCACCCATCACTCCCTATAAAGATAAATGATGAGTGATAAGTGATAAGCAATGAGTAATAAGCAATCATTCTTTAGGTGGCTTGTTTACTGAAGGAGGAGCCGCAGAGGGTGCAGGCTTGCTCACTTGCGGGGTTGTAGGACGCACGGGAGCCGGTGCGGCGGGGGGTGGTGTAGAGCGACGAGGTGCCGGTGCCGGTGCAGTTGCTCTTTGAGGACGAGGTGCCGGTGCGGGAGCGGGGCGAGAAGGCGTAGTTGCACGACGCACTACAGGCTTTGAGGGACTCGTTGGCTTGCTGACACTACGAGCGGGAGCCGAAGAGCGTTGCGGGGCGGGACTTGCTGCGCGTGTTGGCGTTGTTGTCGCACGACGGGTTGTTTGCCTGGTTTGCCTGGTTTGCCTGGTTTGCCTGGTTTGACTGCTACTGCTACTGCGACTGCGACGCGGTTGAGACTGAATGGCTAAATTTTGATCTGCGGGAATGGATTTATAGTAATTTTGTTTGGGTTTGAGTGGTTCCGCCGCGATGGTTCCCTTGCGTCCATCTAAATCAGGTCGATCGGGGAATTCCTCCTCGGGAATTTCTTCAATAACTCGACTCATAAAATCCTTCCAAACGGCGGCGGCGGTACTGCTTGCGCCTTTGGTAGAGGTATTATCGTCATTTCCGAGCCAAACTCCCGCGACCAATTGAGGAATATAACCGACAAACCATAAATCCCGGTAATCATCTGAGGTTCCTGTTTTACCTGCGACAGGGCGATTGAGTTGAGCGGCGGTGCCCGTACCGGAATCAACCACGGATTTCAGCATCCAGGTCATAATTGCGGCTGAGTCTTCATCGATCGCCTGCTTCGGTTTTTCCTTGGCTTCGTAGATTACCTTACCTTCGCGATCGAGAATGCGGGCAATACCGTGGGCTTCAGGGTGTAGTCCTTTATTGGCAAGAGTTCCATAAGCGCTGGTCAATTCTAGCAGTGTCACTTCAGACGCACCCAAAGCGAGGGAATAGGTGGACTTGAGTTCCGATTCGATACCCATATCCTTGGCCAGTTTAACAATAGGATTCCAACCCACATCGATGAGGGTTTTTACGGCGGGAATATTAACCGAGTAAGTTAGCGCATCTCGCATGGAAACATCCCCTCGGTAGCCCTTGCTATAGTTTTTGGGTTCGTACCCATCTACCACCAAAGGAGCATCTCGCAAGCTCTTGTAGGGGGAGAAACCCGCCGCGATCGCCGTGGAATAAACCAAGGTTTTGAAAGTAGACCCTGGTTGGCGCTTGGCTTGGGTAACGCGGTTAAACTGTCCGTTTTTCTCTTTATTAAAATAATCATCGCCCCCCACCATTGCCTTAATTTCCCCAGTGCGGGGATCGATCGCCGTTAGGGAGCCTTGAGAAAATTTCTGAGATTCGCCATAACGCACCACCGCTTTAGCAACAGCATCTTCTGCGGCTTGCTGCCATTTCAGATCGATGGTGGTTTCAATGGTCAAACCCCCTTCAGCAACCTTATCTGCGGGAACGAGTTTGGGAATTTGTTCTTGAACATAATCCGTAAAGTAAGGAACCTTGCGATCGAGGCGTTTGGGCTGTTGAGGATTGAGTTTAAGGGGAGCCGCGATCGCCAAAGCTGCTTGACCTGGACTGATATAGCCTTCATCCCGCATCCTCTCCAAAACAATATTTCGCCGCTCTTTAGCAGCATCAGCATCTTTAAGAGGAGAATAAATACTTGGAGCCGGGGCAATACCCGCAAGGGTCGCCACTTCTCCCACATCGAGTTTATCCACGGATTTACCAAAATAAACCCAAGCAGCATCGGCGACCCCATAAGCCCCCGACCCTAAATAGACTAAATTCAGGTAGCGCTCAAGAATGCGTTCTTTATCGTAAACCTCTTCAATTTTTTGAGCGAGGCGGATTTCTTTAACTTTGCGCCATAATTCTTTATCGTTATCCAAATAGACAATGCGGCTTAATTGTTGAGTAATTGTACTTCCCCCTTCTACTACTCGTCCCGATCGCAAGTTCGCAAAAGTTGCGCGGGCAATGCCCTGATAATCCACGCCTTTATGATCGAGAAAGCGGCGATCCTCGCTGGCAATAAAGGACTGGACGACGAGATTGGGGATTTTACCCATTTCTAATTTTTCGTGGGCAACGGGTCCAATTTCCTGTAGTACGCTACCGTCACCCGCTTCAACCGTCATGGTCTTAGCCCGTTTGTAGGAGAGAATTCCCTCGACGGACTCGGGTAATTGCGCTTCTACATCCTGCCAAACTTTATGACCGTAGGCGACTCCACTGCCCAAACCCGTTGCCACGACCAACAAAGCCCACAACCAAGGACGACGGTATAAGGGCTTCTTTTTACCTGCAACAGGTTCTGTTGCCGTTTTCTCCTCTTCTGTGGGGGTTACTGGCTTTTCCGCAGTCTTAACTGTTGCTTTGACCTGCTCAGTTTGCTCGGTTTTAACCGTCGCACCATTACTCGCGATCGCGGCAGGTACGGTCGAACCATTAGACTTACCATTTTTTGATGTACCATTTCCCAATTTGGGAAGGGAAATCTTGCCCTCGACCGGAGTAGCCGAATCGACAGATGCCGATTGCTTGACCTTACCGTTTTGACTTTTGGGTTTTTGAACGAATTTTGACACGCCGACTCCTCAAACTCTGCCACGAAACACGGAAACTTAGGTTTTTTAGATTTTAGGTTTCTTATTTTGCCTATTGTATGTCGTTCTTTCCGATCCTGCCGCAGAGTTTTTGAGAAATTTCTGTCAAGAGGAGGGAAGGCGATCGCGCAAGGGCAGAAGTTAGCGATCGCGGTCCCCCTTTTTAAGCAGAGAATCTGGAATCGAGAAGTCCCCCTTTTTATCTAGAGTGTATGTGGGCAAAAGTTCCGACTGCACACTGAGAACGCCAGTTGTTCTGGGAACGCTACGGAAATTCCGTAGCTGAAAGAATCCCCAACCATAATCTTTGATTTGGTTGGGGAGCGTTCAACAGTTCAAACCATTTTGGCTATAATGAAACGAGATAAGATAGGAGGAGACAATGCAAATTGTAGCAATTAAACGAGGGAACGTTTTGGAGCTTTCTGAAGTGCTGGATATTCCTGATGGGCAAAAAGTGATGATTGAAATTGCAGGTCTTCCGGCGCGATCGGATGAATCTTCCGGTTTTGCAGCCATTCAAACGCGATCGCCTTTATCTGAAGAGGAACGTCTTGAACGATTGATGGATTTATTTGGTGTTTGGAAAGATGATGAAGAACTAGATGAAATTTTTGCGGAAATCGATCGCGATCGTCATCAGCAGTTTGGCCGAGATATTGATAGTTTAGATGATTAATTGGAAACGATGTATTTACTCGATACTAACATTTGTATTGCCTTGATGAAGAAAAATGTGAAAGCGATGGCAGAATTTGCCAGCAAAGGGCGCGATTGTTATGCGTCAACAATTACACTAGGAGAGTTGTATAAGGGAGTCTATTGTTCTCAAAGATTTGATGATAACTTAACTGCTTTAAATAAATTTATAAATTTAATAAAGTTTGTTTCATTTGACGACATGGCAGCACTTGAGTTTGGCAAAATTCAAGCTGAATTGAGGAAAAAAAGGACGACCGACGGGAGATTTAGATGCGTTAATTGGTTCTGTGGCACGATCGCGGGGCGATATTTTGGTGACGCACAATGTACGCCATTTCATTAATATTTCTGGATTACAATTGGAGGACTGGATCGGATAAAAGAAGAGGTGCGATCGCATTTTTTATGAGCAATTTTTAGTAAATGAGTCTCTCCTGCTTAACAATATGATGGATTAAGGTTATCGCGATCGCCCTTGCCCGCCAAAAAATCCTTGACAGACCACTAGGAAGATAAAGACTCAATCATAGTTTGACGGGGTTTGCAGACTTCAACTTGACGGAGTTTTTCGTAAAGTTCCTTTTCTTGGGGACTTAAATCCGTTGGAACAATCACTTGAATTTCTACTAATTGATCGCCACGAGAACTATTACCGCGAGGATAGCCTTTATTGGCAAGGCGCAAGCGTTTGCCCGATCGCACTCCCGCCGGAACGTTCATTTTTACTAATCCATCTAGGGTTGGGACTTCCACTAAACCCCCCAAAATAGCTTCACTGGGAGTTAACGGCACCTGACAAAAAATATCCGCCCCCTGTACCTCAAAAACAGCATGGGGTTCAACCGTCATTTTCAGATAGAGATCGCCGCCATTCATGCCTTGACCCCGCAAGCGAATTTTTTGACCGTTGACGATCGCCGGCGGCATTTCTACTTCAAGCGATCGCCCATCTTCTAAGCGAATGCGCTCTTTACCGCCACTATACGCCTTTTCTAACGGTAAAGTTAACTTGGCTTCAATATTGCGCGGGCGTTCCTTTTTGGTCGCGTTATTATCCGTTTCTCGAACCGTATATTCGGTTTTCTTAACTCCAGGACGAAAGGCATCTTTTGCCCTAGGATCGACCCTAGCACTGGCGGGAGGTCTTTCGCTGATGTCTGGCGATCGGTTAATTAAATCCTCAACAAAGCGATCGAAATCCTTGTAACTTTTCGGATCGAATTCCTCTGCAACTGGGCGATCGCGTTTGGGGGGTGCTTTTCTCGGGGATTTGCGTTTTTGCCCATTAGAATCCCAATAACGGCTGAAATTGTCGTATTGCGATCGCCGATAGGGATCGCTAAGGACCTCATAAGCCTCGTTAATTTCCTTAAAGCGATCCTCCGCGACTTTATCCCCAGGATTCATATCCGGGTGATAGCGCCGCGCCAAACGTCGAAACGACTGTTTGACATCAACACCAGACGCATTCGTTTCTACATCTAAAATCCTGTAGTAATCGCGGAAGTTTTGCATGGACAAGTTCAACTATCAACTATCAACTATCAATTATCAATTATTTTCAGAGCCAGTCGTCGTCATCCTCATCCCAATCATTTTTGTAGGGGGGGCGAGAATTGCGGCGATCGCGAGGAGGGGGAGAAACATAGGGATCGCGAGGGGAAGAAGGGGGAGAAACATAGGGATCGCGAG
>NZ_JAYGHV010000193.1:0-7750 GCF_034932145.1 Spirulina sp. 06S082
TGGCTGAAAATGAATTTCTTGGATGGCTAAACCCAATTCCCGGCGATCGCACGATTCAAAGTGTCCTCAAGCAAAGCGATCGCAATATTAGTTAATCGCAAATTCAGTGTATTGACGAACATCTGGAGCATGAAAAGCAAGAACAATATCTTCTTTAGGAATTCCTGCTTCTAGAAGTTCCGGAGTAATTCCCTCTTCAATACCATCACGATGAATCCAGATTTTCTCGTTGCGAATTTCAGCGTGAACGAGAACACCATGAACCCGAAGATCCTCTTGCCAACCTTCATCCATTAAGACAAATTGATCGCGATTTCTATTGATGATAAGAGTTGTTGTTACATCGCCATAACGATAGGGAAGATTGGCGTATTTTTGTAGAATATCTTCAAGAATATTACGGTATCGATCTAGGGTATCCATTGAATGATTTCCTCCATTTTAGCGTCAAAGATAATCAAACGAAGCTCGGTTGTTTCTAAAAGAAGCTGCCCAATTTCTTCAGAAAAAATATTTTTAAACACCGAGTTTTTAATGGCTAAGTATAAGAGACGATCTGGATCTTGGCGATCGAGAACTCTAGCATATACAATAAATTGTCCCAGTGCATTTTCAAGGTCTTTGAGAGGAGAAGGACTAAGAAAACTTTTAATCTCAACCGCAATTTTTTGTTGCTCTCGTTGTGCCGCAATAAGTTTTTCTGCTCCTAGATCGATCATCGCTGTTCGACGACCAATTTTTAGAGTAAGCGGATCGTCTGTAATTGTCCAGCCATCTTTTTCGAGAGCAGTTATTACAGTATCGTGATAGATGTCTTTAGCAGCCATGTTGCATTCTTAAATTTCCTTTTCTGTGGATATTATATTTGATTATACTATAATAGTTCAGGTCTAATTAAGAAAACAATGACTCGAGCAATTACTCTAACACCTTTACCAGACCATACTCAATTACCCGATGAAGATGGTAGTTTTGTGAAGAATTTTCAAGAACATCGGAATAATAGCCGTTATGAACAATTAGCTGCTAACAAACGGGGACATTAATAACAGAAAATTAAAATGGTTTTAAAGTTTAGTGTTATTACTCCTTCTTACAATCAGGGACGTTTCATCGATCGCACGATTCAAAGCGTCCTCAAGCAAAGCGATCGTATTGAGTTTGGGGTTAAATACAGAACAAATTGCGATCGCGTTAAATTTATCTTTAGAAGAGGTCGAGGCAGCAATAACAGAAAATTAAAATGGTTTTAAAATTTAGTGTTATTACTCCTTCTTACAATCAAGGACGCTTCATCGATCGCACGATTCAAAGCGTCATCAAACAAAGCGATCGCCATTTTGACTATTTGATTTGCGATGGAGGCAGTACCGATGAAACTTTAGGGATTATACAGCAATATGAGGGGCAATTAACTTGGCTATCCGAGTGCGATCGCGGACAAGCGGATGCAGTCAATAAAGGCATTTCTCGCACTACAGGAGAGATTATCGCTTGGCTCAACTCCGATGATATTTACTACCCCCAAACCTTGCAAACCGTGCGGGAAATTTTTACCACTTATCCCCAAGTACAAGTTGTCTACGGAGATGCTGATATTATTGACGCAGACGATAACGCGATCGCCTCTTATCCCACCCATTCTTGGAATTACCATTACCTCAAACAAATTTGTTATCTCTGTCAACCTGCGGTCTTTTTTCGTCGTCAACTGGTCGATAAATATGGCACACTTGACTCCTGTTTAGAATACTGTATGGATTATGAACTTTGGTTGCGTTATGGAGCCAAAACACCTTTTTATTATCTCCCGCAAAAACTGGCTGCATCTCGTTCTTATTCAGCCAATAAAACCAATCGCTGTAAAGTTGCCGTTCATGCTGAAATCAATAAAATGCTTGATAATAGATTGGGTTATGTTCCCGATCGCTGGATCTTGGGATATGCTCGTATTTTAACTGATGAAAATTGGCATAACTTATCACACACTTCTCAAGGCGATCGCGACTATATCAATACCGTTATTGTCAACTGTTACCGAGAATTTACAAAGTGGCAAAAAGTACCGAGTCTTTATTCTTGTTTGCGTCTATTCTATTGGTGGATTCAGGCTTTGATTAACCCGATATAAAAACGATCGTACTCCTCAGATGAATTCTATGCGATCGTGTATTTTCATCGTCGTAAGTCATCCGCTATGTAATTCCAGTATTCTCATTCAAGTAAAATCGAATCGTTCTTGACATATCGTTTTTGACATTTTATTACTGTCTTTAGTTTCTTAACTTTTGCTGAACTAACCAATTTTTCATCCATCTGCTGTCTGATTTCTCGCATATAATCGCGATAATATGCCAAAGCTGTATAGACATCAGATCGCTTAATTTGCCAACTATTCCCAAGAATTGCAGAAATAGTAAAAACCCTCTAGTATTTATTCTTGTTGTCATTTATTATATTGATTGACTTGCGCCATTTTCCAAGAATGAATCAGAAAATACACTAATAATGAAAGTTTTTATTGATGTTACACCAATTAGTTCTCATAATACTGGCGTTGGCTTCTATATCAAAAACCTACTGGCAGAATTGTATCAATTGCAAACAATTTCCGATCTACAATTGCATCTCATTTACCAACCCGGTATGAAAAACTGGATTAAAAGAAATTGGCAATTTCCTGAACTTCTTCACTCTTATTCTTCCTTATCTCTTCTTCCTCTTCCCGTTCGTCTCTCCAATCTTTATCTCGAAACTTATCCTCAAGGCTTCTCGCAATATTTAGAAAAACAATCACATATACAGGGAATCATTCACGGTACAAACTACACGGTTTTTCCCTATCCAAATTGTGATAAAATCATAACAATCTACGATTTAACCTGTATTCGCCACCCTCAATTTGTTAATCACACTGTCAAGAAATATCCTCAGAGAATCAAAAAATGCTTGCAATGGACGGATATTATTATTACGATTTCCGAAAGTACCAAACAGGATATTGTTAACTTTCTCGATATTAATCCCGACAAGATTTTTGTGACCTCTTTAGCCAGTCGTTTTAGCAACTTTCAGTTTTCCAAGGATCTCGAATACTTAGAAAAAAGCATCAATTACAATTTTGAACAGCCCTATCTTTTGTTTGTCAGTACCCTTGAACCTCGCAAAAATATTGTTAATATTATCAAAGCATTTAATTACCTCAAAGAGAAACATAAAATTCCGCATCATCTTCTTTTAGTTGGTCGTAAAGGCTGGGATTATCAAGCAATTTTTACAGCAATTCATTGTTCTCCTTGGCAACAGCAAATTCACCATCTCGACTATGTAAATAATGAACAATTAGCACTCCTCTATAAACAAGCCGATTTATTTGTTTATCCATCTCATTATGAAGGCTTTGGACTGCCTGTATTAGAAGCTATGACCTTTGGTGTGCCAGTAGTAACATCTAATCTTTCCTCCCTGCCAGAAGTTGCCGGAGATGCAGCACTTTTAGTCGATCCAGAAGATGCGATCGCCCTAGCTGAAGCAATTTTAAAAATACTGAACGATTCTCAATTACGAGAAAGTCTCAGTCAAAAAGGAAGAACGAGAAGTCAACAATTTTCTTGGCAAAAAACTGCTCAACAAACTTTACAGGTTTATCAATTTCTTACCAATCAAAATCACTAAACCTTTGCTATGCTGAGAGAACGAGGATTAAAGGTTTTGTTTCCCGATCGCACGGTTCCACGGTGGATCGTCTTGTCCCGACAGAAAACCAAACGCGTTCTGGCAAAAAAGATGTACTGTAGAAATAGTACAATTTCCCGTTCAGCGTATGAATTCAGATATTGCTCTCGGATCGGTGATTCAAGGTTCCTTGAGTCAAGGTTTAGAAGTGCGTTTGCATCCCGATATTTCCGTGGAGGATATGCGCGTTGGGAAATTCTTAGTTGTAGAAGGGACGCGATCGCGCTTTTTCTGTTTGCTAACGGATGTCACACTGGGAACCTCTACCCCGAGAATTTTTAGCAATCCTCCTTCCCCTCAAGATAGCTTTTTACGAGAAGTTTTAGCGGGAAGTGGCACTTATGGCATGGTGACATTATCTCCCATGCTCATGTTTACCCCAGAAAGTCAAGGAATTGTTGATGTAGAAAATACTTCTCTTTCCTCTTTTCAAACCAATAGTAACAGCGATGCAGTACTGCTTCCTGTTAAAACAATTCCTAACCATTTTAGCCAAGTTTTTGATGCCAGCGAACGAGATTTTCGCATTGTTTTTGGCTGGGAAGATGACCCGCAACGCAAGAATTTTTCCGTCGGTCAACCTCTCGATATGGATGTCCCAGTTTGTATTAATTTAGACCGTTTTGTAGAACGCAGTAACGGCATTTTTGGTAAATCTGGAACGGGGAAATCTTTTTTAACGCGCTTGTTACTTTCAGGGATAATTCGCAAGCAAGCCGCAGTTAATTTGATGTTTGATATGCACTCAGAATATGGCTGGTATGCGATGAAAGAAGGCAAAAATGTTAGTACGGTTAAAGGGTTAGCACAACTCTTTCCAGGACAGGTTGAAATATATACTCTAGATAGTCAAGGCACTAAACGTCGAGGTGTTTCTAGCGCACAGGATCTCTTCCTCAGTTATGAGCAAATTGAAATGGAAGATTTGCGCTTGGTGGGATATGAATTAGGACTCTCTGATGCCAGTATTGATAATGCTAATATTCTGGCTTCTGAATTTGGCAAATCTTGGATTGTGCAGTTATTAAATATGACTAATGAAGAGATCAAAGAATTTTGTGAAACTAAACAAGGCCACATGGGTTCAATTATGGCACTGCAACGGAAATTAATGCGGTTTGATAATTTAAAATATATGCGTCCCGTTTGCACCCATAATTATATCGATCGCCTTCTAGAATCCCTCGACGCAGGTAAGCACGTTATTATTGAATTTGGCTCTCATTCTAATATGCTTTCTTATATGTTGGTGACGAATATGATCACTCGTCGCATTCATAGCAGTTATGTTAAAAAAGCCGACAACTTTTTGCGAACGCGAAACCCACAAGATCGTCCTCAACCTTTAGTTATTACCATTGAAGAAGCACACCGTTTTCTTGATTCGGCGATCGTTCATCAAACTATTTTTGGTACGATCGCCAGGGAAATGCGGAAATATTTTGTCACCTTATTAGTCGTCGATCAGCGTCCTTCGGGAATCGATCCTGAAGTCATGTCTCAAGTAGGAACTCGCGTCACTTGTTTATTAAACGATGAGAAAGATATTAACGCTATTTTTACAGGGGTTTCTGGAGGTCAAGGACTGCGATCGGTTTTAGCTAAATTGGATTCTAAACAACAGGCTTTAATTTTAGGTCATGCAGTACCCATGCCTGTTGTCGTGAGAACTCGTCCCTATGATAGCGATTTTTATCGGGAAATTGGCGATACGGATTGGAGTGAAAAAACAAATGAGGAAGTATTAGTTGCAGCAGAAATCGCCAAGGCAGATTTGGGTTTTTAATACAAAGGGACGTTGCACGCAACGTCCCTACAGAATACATAAATCGAAAGCGATCAACGACGAAGAATGTTGCATCCCTCGAGATTATCGACACGACTCCGAGGAAATCGGTTAATTAGCCACCCTTCTATAGGTCGTCTGATTTTCACCCATTCTTGGTTTCCTGCTCTGTACGCTACGAAATCCTCGTCGATGGTAACAGGGTCGTTAATTTCCACACTTCCATTAGTGGGAGAATTATCCGAAGGGTCGTCATAAACTTCAAGAAAATTACTATTGCGATCGCCCCACAAACCCAAACGACATCCAGAAGAACCAAAACTGGAACTAGGACGAGGTGTATTTAAACCACCACTTCTTATTCTATCTCTAGTACTATTCTGTCTTTGCTGGTCACACGGTCTCAAAGGTTCATCTTTATATATATAACCATATTCATATCCAGTTCTCATGTCTACTTCTACCAGAATAGTGTTCTCGAAAATGTTATTATCGCCGTGAAGATAAATTCTTTGATTTTCACTTAAATCAAACCAGTATCCTCCTCTTTCGTTATATACACGAATCAAGTCTTCAGCAAAATAACAATCTCCTTTTTCTGCAAATCGATCAATTTGGGCTAAGTTAAAAGCACTACCGGTACGTTGAACATTTACTTGAGATGTTTGTGTAATCAATTGAGATTGAATGCTATTTGGAGTTAAAGCAATTGCACTTGCTTCTCCAAGAATTCCTAGTATTAAACCGAAAAAAACAAAATGTCCATACCAAGATTTCATAGCTTTAAGTGATTTTTTCATGCCCTATGGATATAAAAAGGTGAACAGAGGAAACTGAATATTTGGGTACAGTAAATTTATGTTTTTTCGCACCAGCAAATTTTACTAAGCAAGATTGCAAATTTCTATGGGACACAACTACTAACATTGTAGAGGTTAACACTAGGAATCCCAATATCAATCCAACCATCATATCCAAATCGAGTACGAACAGGAACCCAAATTCTTCCATCCCTATCTGGCAGAGTCATCGCACCAATAACACTTACTATATCCCCTGTGGATAAGGCTTCAATAGGACGAGAATTAATCATTGCTCCTTCGCGAAGTGCTAAGTTGGGATTTTCGATTTGGAGACAGCCAGGAAGTGTATTAAACTGGGCATCTTGTGAAGGGGGAAATTTTCGATTTACCGACCCAAAACCAGTGCTGACTGGTGAACTACAAAAAGGAATCTCGGAAAGGTTAGCGGTGTTAACATAGCCCCTTCTTCTTGTGCTTACCACTTCAACCTCAATATATTCTCGTCTACCATTATTATTATCTTCCAGAAGCCTCACTTCTGTTTGTCTACCCAGACTTGTCTTAACCTCGCTTGGACCTCTACTAACAAAAAGCGCTGTTGTTCTGTTGGTTATACGACACTCTCCTTGTCTTCCAAAGTCCTCACGAGTATTATTGAACTGTGCTAATTGAATATTTCTTTGCGTAGATATAGATATCGGCAACTGTGTTGAAGTTGGGATTATGGTATTTGTTAAAGTTCTGGCGATCGCGGCACCTTGTCCAACAATCCCCAACAGCACTGTTAAAAGTGCAAACGATCTACTCCAGTGTTTCATGTGTCTCATTAGTTTCCTTACACTACAACTATACAAAAACCTTGCGCGGATAAACCTCCTGCTTTGATTTAATTCGTATCTGCAAGATAGACCCTGAAAAACCCTGCGATATTAATTATCTATAGTGTGTTCTGGGAAAAATCGCCATTTTTATGCAAAATTTCGGCTCTCTGTAATATTTCGTTACAAATTCCAGTTGCATAAACATATTTTCCCCAAGAAATTTCTCTACAGAAGGAGTTTTTATGCACAAATGTTTGGGTTTAGACGTTTTGCCCGATCGCACTGTTCCCAAAATACCCCTCAGAAAAGAAAAATTAACCAAATTGCAAAGCGATCGCACCTCCTAAATAAAATTGTCCGATCGCCAGCCGCGAGTGTAAAAATGGGAAAAGTCGCGATCGCCAAAAAGCAGGAGACAATAGCCATGATAAAGCAGAGTAGCTTGTTCATTTTGGGCATTACTAGCATTACTATCAGTATTATCGGTGTAAGCGATGGCGCGATCGCCCTTACAACCCAAAGCGATCGCCTAGAATATTTGTACGCCCAAACCGATATTTTACGGCCAGGCGATCGCGGTGAAGCCGTCAGCGAACTACAAAAAG
>NZ_JAYGHV010000194.1:0-7738 GCF_034932145.1 Spirulina sp. 06S082
AATTGTTGCATATCCCAAACATTGCGAGGAGGTAAAACCGGATCGCGAGATTGGAACTTCCAGCTAATCTGAAATAGTTTATTCATTAACTGCCAAAAAGGTTCGCTACCGGGAAATTGTTTCTGTCTTTCTTTTCTCCATTTTTCGCGATCGCGCCAAACATTAATCGGTTCTTTTTCTCCCGGTAAAAACACCGCACAAGCCGGATCGCAATAGGTTGCTTTCGGTAATTCTACCCCCAATTCTGTAAAAATGCGATGATGAATTCCTCCCGCTTCTAACCCCGCAACTTGAGTCGCCCCCACATCAAAAATAAAGCCTTTTCTTTTAAAAGTAGATGCACATCCTCCCGGTACAATAGCTTGGTCAAAAACCCGCACTTGATAGCCTTGACGGGCGAGTAATGCCCCTGTAGTGAGTCCCCCAATTCCTCCACCGATGACAATAACCCGACGCGAAAGAGTAGTATTTTTATAAATTTCGGTCACGATTTTTGATGTAAAATTTTGTGAAATTTAGTTGACATTTTAGCATTTCTCATATAGAAATCGTGATTTTTTTACGAAAATACGAAAAGTACGAAAAGGGAAGTTATTCATAATGGTAGCAAAATCGCGATCGCAAATCGTCATTATAAAGTTATTATGAGCGCGTAGTGGTATTGAGGCGATCGATCTCAACCCATTCATGTCGATAGAACTCACATGAGTCAAGAACAAGTATGAGCGAGCGAAATTATCCTTCTCTTATCCCGACAATTGCTTTAGTAGGTGTTTTATTTCTCGTTGGGATTATCCTGCGATTCACTTCCGGACAGGTTTACTGGTCGGGATTTTTTGCCATGATGCTTTTTTATGGCCTGATGTTCTATATTGGCTCTGCTGCCAGCCGTTTTGGAAGTACTAAAAAGTCCGAAGATTTAATGCTGGCGGGCAGGAATATGCCCTTGTGGATTGGTATATTTACCATGAGTGCCACATGGATTGGAGGAGGCTATATTAATGGTACCGCCGAAGCTACCAGTGCTTTTGGTTTGGCTTGGGTACAACCTCCTTGGTGTTATGCTTTGAGCTTATTTGTGGGAGGCATATTTTTTGCACGCAAAATGCGCCGCTACGAGTTTACAACCCTGCTCGATCCGCTAGAAATGCGCTACGGTAAAAAAATGGCTGCCCTTCTTTTTCTGCCAGCTTTAAGTGCAGAAGTTTTTTGGAGTGCCGCGATTTTAACGGCATTAGGCACTACATTTGGAACAGTGCTGGGACTCAATTCTTCTACTGCTATTATCATTTCTGGTGCGGTTTCTATTGCTTATACCACCTTGGGAGGACTATGGGCAGTTGCCTTAACTGATGTTCTGCAACTCATTTTATTATTTGTGGGTTTGTTAATAGTCATTCCTTTCGCACTTCCCAATGTGGGAGGATGGGACGTAGCCTGGGCAACTTATCAGGAAAATCAAGGCATTTTAAGTAATCTTCTCCCACCCATTGATGCTTGGAGATATCCAGAATGGGGAAACTCTTATTGGCAATGGTGGGACACAGCTTTATTGATGATTTTTGGGGGAATTCCTTGGCAAGTTTATTTCCAACGGGTATTAGCGGCAAAAAATGAAAATACTGCCATGTGGTTATCCATTGTGGCAGGATTTGTGAGCATTGCGGCGGCTATTCCCGCGATCGCGATCGGGGTGATGGGAAATGTCGCATCTTGGACGGATTTTGGGGTCGATCCCCCCGCAGAAGCGGCTTTAATTTTGCCTTATGTGGTTCGCTATTTAACTAATCCCATTGTTGCTACAATTGCCCTAGGCGCGATCGCGGCTGCAGTAATGTCTTCTGTAGATTCTGCTTTGCTTTCTTCTTCTTCTTTGTTTGCTTGGAATGTTTATCGTCCTCTGATTAAACCCCAAGCCGAATCGCGAGAGATAGCAACAGTAATAAAATGGGGTCTTTGGGGCATTGGCATCGCGGCGATCTTGATGGCATTAACGGTGAAGAGTATTTACGTGCTGTGGTATTTATGCTCGGATTTTGTCTATACGATTCTGTTCCCTCAATTTGTGACAGCTTTGTTTGATAAAAAAGCCAATACTTATGGTGCGATCGCCGGATTTGTCGTCTCATTCATCCTTCGTTTTGGGGGAGGAGAACCTGCTTTACACATTCCTCGCTTATTGCCTTATCCTATGATAGATGATGCAGGAGTGGTGTTATTTCCCTTCAAAACCCTAGCAATGCTCTGTGGATTAATCACCATTATTATTGTTTCGAGGGTAACTCAAAAACAGTGTCCTAGCAAACCTTTACAGCCTGCTAATACAACAATTTCTGAACTTGAAACTGAAGAAATCAAATCTTAGCAATTGAGCTTAACCTGAGCTAGACACAATGGTAAAATAGAGAGGAGAAAAATATCTCCTCCTCTCGTTTTTTTATGGATTTCAGATATGAATTTATATTTAATTGGTAGTGAATTATTTTTAGTAGGATGTATCTTTTTTATGATAGACTCTCTAATTGCTGTTCGCAAAAAGATATCTTTTCGTTCTTTACTCTATTTATCAGGTTGTGTTTGCTTTACTGCCGGCTGTATAGTATTTGTAATTGATGGACTTCAGCAGATGGGCTAAATTGAAGGGGGTGCATCTCAGTTTTGCAAAATTCCCGGCACATCTTCATATAAGGAGGCGATCGCGCCACTAAAATTCACGCTGGCTAACTCAATTTCTTGTCCTTCTGTATAAGCATATAATTCCCAACGTCCTTGAGAATTGCGTCGATAACATTCAACACTGATGCGATCTTGACGAATTAAAACATATTCTTGTAGACTCTCCAAAGTTCGATAATCGGCAAATTTTTCCCCGCGATCGAATCCTTCTGTACTGGGAGAAAGAACTTCAATGATTAAAACAGGAAAGCGAATACAATCTTCTAAAGAACGGGTATCTCGTTCATCGCAGGAGATGGAAACATCAGGATAATAATACGAATTAGTTGTCTCGATTCGCACTTTGGTATCGGAAATAAAAGCTATACATCCCGAACCGCGCACGTGATTTCTTAAAAGAGCAAAGATATTGCCCGCAATAATAACATGGGAATTTTTAGCACCAACCATTGCATAAACTTCTCCATCGCGATATTCGTGTTTAATCGGGCTGACTCTTTCTCCGGCTAAATAATCTTCGGGAGAAATATAGAGGCAATCTTGACTTGCGATCATGGCTTTATTTTCCTTCAAAACATTGCTTTCTGACATTAAGTAAAGATGTGAAAATGCGATCGCCGATCGAGGAAAGCGATCGCACTATAATTTTTTCTTAAATTTTCCCGAATTATCCAGCCCCCAACCAACCCCCCGCCAAAACCACTGTTAAACTCATAAAAATAATACTTAGCATCCAGGTGACGCGGTTGAGGGTGAGTTCAGCACTTTTCGTACTGGTGAAAAGTTGTGCTTGTCCACCAATACCGCCAATTCCATCTCCTTTGGGGGAATGCAGCAAGACGAGGATAATTAAAAATAGGGCAGATAGCGCCCAAACAAGTTGAACGATTTGAACAATATTCATGCAGAAACTCTATACTCTATAATTTGTTTACAATGAGAACATTTTAGTCGAGAAAGAACAAGTTGTGGTTGTTAAGCCGGAATGGTTACGAGTCAAAGCCCCTCAATGGCAGCGCGTAGGTAGCGTCAAAGAGATTTTACGAGATTTAGCGCTCAATACGGTGTGCGAGGAGGCATCTTGTCCCAATATTGGGGAATGTTTTCATGCAGGGACAGCGACTTTTTTAATTATGGGTCCCGCTTGTACTCGCGCTTGTCCCTATTGTGATATTGATTTTGAGAAGAAACCCCAGGCACTCGATCCCACGGAACCGCTACGATTAGCCGAGGCAGTGCATCGTTTAAACTTGAATCATGTTGTGATTACTTCAGTAAATCGGGACGATCTCCCAGATGAAGGTTCAAGCCAATTTAAGCGCTGTATTGAAGAAATTCGCATCCTAAGCCCTAAAACTACAATTGAGGTGCTTATTCCCGATTTATGCGGCAATTGGGAGGCTTTAAAGGTCATCCTGGATGCTCAACCCGAAGTTTTAAACCATAATACAGAAACGATTCCTCGCTTGTATCGTCGAGTGCGCCCTCAAGGGGATTATCGGCGATCGCTTGAACTTCTGCAACGCAGTCGAGAAATTGCCCCTTGGGTTTATACCAAGTCGGGGATTATGGTGGGACTAGGAGAAACCGATGCAGAAGTGCGAGAAACAATGCAAGATTTACGGGAAGTTGATTGCGATATTCTCACTATAGGACAATATTTACAACCTTCTCAGAAACATTTAGGAGTGAAGGAATTTGTTACTCCTCAGCACTTTGATGCGTGGCGAGAATATGGGGAGGCGATCGGGTTTCTACAAGTAGTTTCTTCTCCCTTAACTCGAAGTTCTTATCATGCGGAGGAAGTTCGTAAACTGATGGAGAAATATCCGAGAGAAAAAGAATAGAAAACAATCATAGAAAATAGGCGATCGCGCTCCTTGCCAAAATGTTATACTAAGCTATTTAGAATTTCATGCTAATTTAAGATGGCAATGAGGGTGGAATATTTGGATCGACAATATCTTTAACGAAATAATTATTCTGGACGCATTCGGTAAGTAACTCAGCAATGAGAAAATCATCGGTATTATGATAAAGACCACAATGAGGTAATCCTTCTTCTTTGTAGGAAATTATTTCAGAAAGTTCTTCAAGAATATATTCTTTGGATTGTTCTATATTTAGAACAGCAAAAGAACCATTAGATTTACAGTTAAACCTTATTTTTTTTTCCATATAATTACGAACTTCTGCTATATTTTCTTTTTCAGTTTGCTTTTGAAAAAATTCAAGCCTATAGACAGACAAATATTGTTCACCTTTTCTTTTTTCAAAAGCTGATTTATCAGGTACTCCATTCTCTAAACTTGAAGGTTTACAATAGCGTGCAACATTTCCACTTTCAATTTCACTCTCTGTCATTTTTTTATTGCTGATGAAGTTTGATCTTTAAACTCTCAAGATAGTCAATCATATCTATAACATACATTGAACCATTCAAGATAATTCGCTTATTGATGTACGAACTCGGTTTAAAGATAACATAATCTACAAAATAATTTTCCTGAAATCGCAAAGAAACTGAATTTTTTTTGTCTTTTCTCCATGTCAAATAGAAAATACCAGTTTCACTGAGTGTTAAGCTACTCGGCTTGGTGATACTCTCCAGAGAACCGATAAATAAAAACATCGTTTTAAGCGATTCTAAAGATAGTCCATCATCTTCTTCTAGATCGCACAATTCTTTTAGTTCGCGAATGCGTTTGGAAAAATAGTCATCTTTCAGCTTAATAAAATCAAGTCCATAGTTTAGTATTTCTTCAAAAGTCAAAAATTTACCCAGTCTATCTTGATCTAATTTTTTTCTTTTTTTCTTGTAGCTATCCAAGAAAATTAGCGGGCTATTTTTATAATTGAAGTTTTGTTCTTTGATTGCAGATAAATTATTATCAACAACATCTAATTTTAGTTTACTGGAAGATTTAATTTCTTCAAGAAGATAAGGCTTTTCTTCTTGAAAAAGATTATATTTCTTGTAACTATTTTTATTACTCTGAGTTGTTGATTTCATTTTGTTCCTCCATTAGCTGTTCGATTTCCTCTGAAATTGGTATTACGTGATTTGTATTTTCTTCAAATCTTTTTAGTGCTTCGCTTAAATCATTGCAAAAAGATTTTGCAGTAATATGAGAAGTGTTAATAATTACTTCTGGTTTTCCATTGCGTCTTAATAAAATTAAAACATCATTTTTAGACACTCCAAGACCAAACCCATTGAAATAAATATTATTTATTTCATCAGATTTTAAGATTTCAAGTATATTATTTTCTGTATCTTCTTTTTCTGGCTTCATGATTGTATCTGTGTAGTGAATCGTTTGTTTGTAAAATGAGTTAAGAGAATAGAAAGTTAACGCTATTAACTCGTTGACATTTATTATACTGTAAAATTATGAACTAATCAACCTTTCCTAAAATCGGCTCAAATCAAAAAAACTCTGTCTTCAGAGAGCAAGAAGACAGAGCCAAAAAATCAAAAGAGTTAAGAGAAATTACAATTGAGGAACGAACTGTTCTTTTTCAGGAATTGTTGCATATTCCGCTACAATTTGCCGGAATTCTTCCCCGTCAATTGTTTCTTTTTCAATCAATAAATCGACCAAGCGATCGATAACTATGCGATGATCGCGAATAATTTGACGTGCCATTTCGTGACCCTTTTCAGCCAGAATTCGGACTTCGCGATCGATCTTCGTGGCAATTTCTTCGGAATACTCCGATCGCGTCATCAAACTACTTCCTAAGAATACTTCCCCAGATTGCTCTTCTAAGGATAAAGGACCGAGATCGCTCATACCGAAGCGCGTTACCATTTGTCGCGCCATCCCTGTCACCTGTTGCAAGTCGCCACCAGCACCCGTTGTTACTTCTGCATGACCGAAGACCTCTTCTTCTGCTGCACGTCCCCCCATAGCCCCAGCAATGCGCGCCATGAGTTGCGATCGCGTGGTGAGTCCTTGTTCCTCATTGGGGGTAAACCAGGTCAGTCCTTGCGCCTGTCCGCGAGGAATTAGAGTGACTTTTTGAACTGGGTCGTGGTCTTTAATTAAAGTCCCGACGATGGCGTGACCGACTTCGTGATAAGCGATAAGGCGCTTACTCTTACTATCTACCAAGGGCGTGCCTTCCATCCCTGCAATGACGCGATCGACGGCATCATCAATTTCCAACATGGTGACGCATTCTTTGCGCCGTCGTGCGGTTAAAATGGCTGCCTCGTTGAGCAAATTAGCTAAGTCTGCACCGCTAAAACCAGGGGTACGACGGGCGATGGTTTCCAGGGAAACCGAGGAGTCAATCTTTTTGTTGCGGGCGTGAACTTCTAAGATTTTTAGGCGGCCTTTGATGTCTGGCGCGTCTACAATGGCTTGGCGATCGAAGCGACCGGGACGCAATAAGGCCGAGTCGAGAACATCGGGGCGGTTGGTGGCGGCGATAATAATAATCCCCGTATTGCCTTCAAAACCGTCCATTTCCGTGAGAAGTTGGTTCAGGGTTTGTTCTCGTTCGTCATTTCCACCGCCGATCCCGGCACCGCGTTGGCGACCTACCGCGTCGATCTCATCGATGAAGATGATGCAGGGGCTGTTCTGCTTGGCCTGCTCGAACAGGTCGCGCACCCGCGAGGCGCCGACGCCGACGAACATCTCGACGAAGTCGGAGCCCGAGATCGAGAAGAACGGTGCACCGGCCTCACCGGCGACGGCTCGGGCCAGCAGGGTCTTGCCGGTGCCGGGCGGGCCGACCAGCAGGACGCCCTTGGGGATCTTGGCGCCGATGGCCTGGAACTTGGCCGGGTTCTGGAGGAACTCCTTGATCTCGTGGAGCTCCTCGACGGCCTCGTCGCAGCCGGCCACGTCGTCGAAGGTGACCGTGGGCTGGTCCTTGTTCCACTGCTTGGCCTTGGCCTTGCCGAACTGCATGACCCGGCTGCCCCCGCCCTGCATGGCGTTGAGGAAGAACAGGAACAGGCCGAACAGCAGCAGCAGGGGCAGGATGCTGAACAGCAGCGAGATCCAGACGGACTCCTGCTGCTGGTCCACCTCGATCTCGATGGCCG
>NZ_JAYGHV010000195.1:0-7729 GCF_034932145.1 Spirulina sp. 06S082
TCCCCCAACTCCCCACACTCCCCACACTCCCTACTCCCCATTCTCCTTAAAATTATCCCAAAGGATTTTATCCAAGAGAAAATTATCTAACTCTTCAAAAGTAGAAGCGTAGGTAATAGTAGGCGTTTCGTAGCCTTTGAGGTGAACCGTATGCTGTCGAAAACGCTGCTGTGCTTTGCCGACTTCGATAAGATAATCATAAGTTGTTTCCCCCAGGGCAATATCTCGCTGAATTTGTTTCGTTCAAGACTCTAAACGAAACGCTGTATTCACCGTATCGCCGATCGCCGTATAATCGGGGCGATCGCCGGTGCCTGTATTCCCCACCATTGCATAACCTGTATTAATCCCTGCCCCAATTCTTAACTGAAAGGGCAAAGGATAATGATTGCCGAGATCGTGGGTCATTTTGTTGAGATCGCTAATGGCTTGGAAAATTTGGATAATTTCTTCTTTGGCAATTCCTGTTTCACCGTGAAACCAGAGAGACATCACCGCATCGCCAATATATTTATCTACCCAACTGCCTGAGTCGCGAATAATCCCCCCAGCTTGCCTAAACCAGTCCCCGATTAGACTTGAGAGAACTTTTTCATCCAGTTTTCGCGCTAGAACTGTAAAATCGCGGATATCTACTACCATTACTGACATTAAACGGCGAACATGGAGTACAGAGGTAGAGGTTTCCTTACCCACGAATTCAGAGGTTTTTGGACTTTCTTTGGGAGGACAGCGAAAGTCTAATTCTGTTTGCCCGAAGGTGATGCGATCGCCATTTCTGAGGATCATGGGAATACTAACCCGGCGACCGTTAACAAATGTACCATTCCGACTACCGAGGTCGATTAAGTAAAAATCTCCGGTTTCAGTACATTGCAACATGGAATGATTCCGGGAAATCCAGCGATCCCGAATGACAAAATTATTATCTTCGTTACGTCCTACTGTCCAGTGATTGCTACCAACCAAAGGAAGATAGCGGTTGCCACTGGCAGTGCGAAGAATCAGGTAAGGGGTAGATCCCGTAGTCATGCGGGAGGTTAAGGTAAGGGCTGAGGGCAAAATTGGCTTTGTCTTGGGTACATTTTAGAGTTGATTTTGACAATCTGCATCAGAAATATATTGATTCTTGTTCATTTCTACTAATCTTTTATACTTCATTTTGCCTTCTTCATACTTCTAAAATTTCTTTATCCTGTGCCTTATCATGCTTGGGAAACCAGCAACCAGAATAACCCATCAACGAGAATTGTACTCAAGACGGCTCCCCCAAATGCCCACCAATGTTGTTTTTGGTTTTGGAGCGATCGCATTCCTAGGATAAATAATAGGGACAGCAATGCGATGGCGCAACTCAATCCCCAAGGGGTTTCAATTTGGGCGATCGCGTTATGGAAAATTTCGGGTGCTAATTCTGGTTCCACTTGCATGATTTGCCGCCAATAGGGGATTAATCCGGTTAAATAAAAGTAAAGATCGGTGATGGCTGTTCCCAATAAGGAGCCTAAATAAAATAAGTTGCCTACTTTCCCCCAGCCGCGTTTGAGTCCCCAGAGGGCGATGGGAAGGGCGATCGCTTCTATGGGAAGATGTAGAAAGGGTTCCCAGCGCAACCAACCCCAATACAATGATCCTGCCAGCCAACTCCAGCTAAAACCGAGAAGGATATCCCCCCACAGTTGATATTTTGGCGATCGCCATAAGCAATAAGCCAGTACAAACCAACCGACTGTCAGCAGCAAACTCAATTCAGGAAATGAACGCACTAAGGGTGCCTGAAAAAAGACAGGGACAGAAACAAGAAAACCTGAAGCTGCAAAGATGCGCCAGAGTTGACTTTGAAGGGGCTGAGAGTTAGCAAAGAATGGTGAGATTCGCTGGGGTGGGGTTAGCCCTGTTGTGGTTGAGGAGAGTAGAATTTTAGTAAACAAGATTATGTAAATATTTATTAAGGTTTTTTAATTTTCCTCAATATAACACGATCTTGCGAAAGAGGTCTAATTCTCTTTAAATTCCCTATGGGTTTCGCTGTAAAATTGTATCGCGATTGACGCGAATGAGTTGATAACTTCCTTTTCCTTCTAAATATTCATAATCTTGCGATCGCAGATTGCTTTCTCGAGTTTTATCGGGACGACTGAGAATAAGGATAGGATAATCTTGAGGGCGATCGCTAACTTTTTCTTTTAAACGCTTCAAGAAATGAGGAGTATGAGAAAAGAAGGTAACGGGACGTTGGGAATAAAAAACAATACTGGGTTTTTGAAAGCCAATCATCACAAATTCTTCTTGGGGTTGTTCGACTCGGGCGGCTAATCTGGCCAGTTCTCTTAAGGGTTTCTGGCGCAAATTATCGGCAAAGTAGGAAGCAGGAATAAGAGTAAAAATAATGAAGCAAAATAAAGCAATAAAATTGACGCAAAATATCCAGCGCCAATTTTTTTGATGCAATAAGAGGAAGGCGATCGCCACGGCACCTAGACTCCAAATTAATGCTCCTATTTCTGGCAAAATACTTTTAATGGCATCTTCTGCTAAAGTTAATGCTGCGGGATCGTAGCCGATGGCAAAGGGTCCGTAGAGACAACCAGCGACGAGTAATAATAAGAAAATAACATTGGCTATTCCTGTGATGAAAAAGCTATTATCTTTTCGCTGTTTTAAATCTGGCGATCGCGTCAATTCTTGACTCCACAGCAATGCCACTAAAACCGATGCACCAGGAAGTAAAGGTAAAGTGTAACTGGGAAGTTTGGTAACAGCGACAGAGAAAAAGATAAAAATTATGGCAAACCAATAAAAACAGAACAAGCCGAAATGAGCCGATCGCGGTTGTTGCTGCCAAAAAGATCGCCGCCAAAATCGCAATCTGGCGATCGCGATCGGCACATATAACGACCAAGGTAAAAATCCAATCAACACCACCAGAAAATAGAAATACCAAGGTGCTGAATGGTGATTAACGACATGGGTAAAACGTTCAATATTATGGTAGCCAAAGAAGGAATCGATATATACTTGGCCATTCGCTAAAATAACAGCAATAAACCAAGGAATTGTAATAATACTAAAGAGAATTGCCCCAAAAACTAGCTTTGCTTCCTTGGCAACTTCTCGGAATTTCCCCACATAAAACAAAAAAGCTAAAATCGTCAAGCCAGGCACAACAATGCCCACTGGTCCTTTGGTTAAAACCGCCAAAGCCAAAAGCACATAAAAAGCAATATACCAACGATTGGGAAATGGGGAATTAGATGTTATTTTTTCCCCAACTGGTGACGGCATCGAATAGCCCCAAAAAAAGCAGAAAATTGCGCTATTCATGCAGGCAGAAAGCAGCATATCCGAAACGCCTGTTCTCCCCCAAGCCATTGTTTGTAAATTGAGTGCCATTAGTGCAGATCCGATCCAGGCTGAAAGCCAAAGCTGGCGCTGAGTTTGAGGAGAATTGGGTTCCGTGGTAACGGCTTTGGGAGAGGGAAAACCAAACCTTCGCAGGGTGAAAAAACCGAGAATTGTCATGGCGATCGCAGACAATGCAGAAGGTAAACGCGCCCCCCATTCATTGACTCCGACAATCTTATAGGCGATCGCCATCAACCAATACACCAGAGGGGGTTTATCGAAGCGTGTCGCCCCGTTAAAATAGGGGGTAATCCAATCCCCCGTAACGGTCATTTGACGGGCTGCTTCAGCGAAAAGAGGTTCGGTTTCGTCCACCAAACCAACACTACCCAAACCCCATAAAAAAGCAACAAAACAGGTCACTCCCAACAAGATTCCTGAAAACCACCAATTGCGCTGGGGATATTTCTCAAATTTTTGCCACCAGTCTTTCAAAATACCCATTACTCTTGAATGTGTGTGAAGTTCCTACTGTAGCAAAGTTTCTTAATAAATTGTCCCCTAAATGCGATCGCCGCATTCTCTTCTAATCGGTAAAATTAGCTTATAATATCAAACATGAGAGAATTAGAACAATGCGCCAGAATTAGTTATTGAAACAGCGCAATCTTGATGTGAAATTAAAACTATCCGATCGCAGAAAATAGAGTTGGGTTGCAGCAGAATAAGAAAATTCTGGCAATACCACTAAATTTCTGCAAAGTATAGGTATGCTGTAGGATGAAACAACCAATTGAAAGGGATAAGCCTTCGTGCTGGTTAATCTATCAGTTCTCTTTTCCAAACCAACAGGAATCACTAATTATACCCGCAACCTTTACCCTCACCTCAAATCTCTCGATCCGATTCTTTTGAGTGCCGAGGAGATACTGGGATATGATTGCTATCCCATTCCGAGGAACTTAACCCCGGAATATGGAACGCAAGGGCATATTTTACGCTTGTTATGGACGCAATTTCGCCTACCCTCAATTTATCGAAAACTGCGATCGCGCCTCCTATTTTCCCCAGTCCCTGAAGCCCCGCTTTACAGTCGGTGTCGTTTCATTGTCATGGTACACGACCTCATTCCCCTACGGTTTCCCAATCGGAAATCTCGCCTCAATTATTATCATCGTTATGCCTTACCGAGGGTAGTTTCCCAAGCCAGACATATTATCTGTAATTCTGTTGCCACCGCTAACGATCTGATTGACTTTTGTGATGTGTCTGCCAACAAAATCACCCCTATTCCTCTAGCTTACGATCGCCAACATTTTCGCCCCGTTGAACTCATCCCGAGGCGAGGTCGCCCTTATTTTCTCTATTTGGGACGACAAGACCCCTATAAAAATATCGAACGTCTCCTCAAAGCCTTTGCGGATCTTCCCAATTGTAAGGATTATGAACTGTGGCTGGCAGGTCCTACAGACGAACGCTATACACCTCGCTGGCAGGAGTTGACACGGGAATTAGATATCCGAGAAGAAGTCAAATTTATGGAGTATGTCCCCTATGAAAAACTGCCAATTTTGCTCAATGGCGCGATCGCCCTTGTTTTTCCTTCTCTTTGGGAAGGTTTTGGCCTGCCTCTTTTAGAAGCGATGGCCTGCGGGACTCCTGTGATTACCTCAAATATTTCTTCTCTTCCCGAAGTTACTGGAGAAGCTGCCCTTTTAGTCGATCCCTACAATAGCCAAGAAATTACTGCCGCAATGAATACAATGGTTACAGATATCGCCTTCCGAGATAATTTAAGCGAATTAGGCTTATTACGTGCCAGCGAATTTAGTTGGGCAAAAACTGGAGCAAAAACTGTTGAAGTTTTACAACCATTTTTATAGAATTGATAATTGATAATTGAGTTACTAAATTAATGTCCCCACTCCCCGATCGCCGCCCCAAAAAGCTCTCTCTCGGTCCCCTAGAACGGGAAATTTTGCAAATTCTCTGGGATTTTAACTGTGCTACGGTTAAAGAAATTCACGAACGCATTTTAACCGATCCCGATCGCGAACTTGCCTATACTTCCGTGACAACAGTTCTCAATCGTTTGGAAAAGAAAGGTTGGGTCAAAAGCGAAAAAAGAGGCCGGGCATTTTATTGGACTCCTTTAGTTTCTTGTCAAGAGGCTAAAGTATTACATTCCCACGATCGCCTCAATAATTTTTTAGCGATTAGTAATCCCGATATTGTTGCTGCTTTCGCCGATAGTCTTGATGCGGGAAGTGTCGAACAAATTGAAGCGATCGCTTCTCGTTTACGTGCGGTTCGTCAACAGAGAGAGGAGGAAAAATAATGCACTTATTCTTGATTCTTATCGTTTTGAGTGGCGCGATCGCCTTCCGTTTGAGTTGGCAAGGAAACGCTCAAACATGGAGCGATCGGTGGCACTCGGCTTTATTTGCTTTCCTGTTACCTCCCTTATTATTATTAATGACTGCGATCGCGATCGCCCTCATGGGCTATCGCGGGCAAATGATCGGCATGGAAACAGGAAGATTGAGTTATTATCTGGCGATCGCCTATCTCATTTTCGTGCTTTTTTCAGGAATGAAGGCGCTAGGGGATGGGTTAACTGCTCTGAAAATGATTCGTTCCTATCCTCAAATAAAATTACACCTCAATCGCCAAGAAATACAAGCACGTTTATTAGAGGATTCCGGCTTATATAGCGCTCAAATCGGCTTCTTTCAGCCAGAATTAGTAATTAGTCAGGGTTTACTAGAAAGTCTCGATGAAGAGCATTTAGAAGCCGTTTTAAACCACGAACAGGCACACTGTTATTATCGCGATACCTTCTGCTTTTTTGGGTTGGGATGGTTGCGTCGCATAACCCCTTGGCTGCCAAATACAGAGTCATTATGGCAAGAACTTTTGGCGTTGCGAGAATTACGTGCCGATCGCTGGGCTTGTCAACAAGTTGATGGCTTAGTTTTAGCCGAATCTCTATTACTAACTGTAAGCGCCCCTTTCCGAGAGTTTTCTAGTTTTACTGCTGAATTTAATCGCCCTTATTCCCGCGATCGCCTACAAGAAAGAGTTGATGCTTTATTATCAGAACCCGATCGCATAGACGATTTTAAATGGTTAGATTGGAGTGGATTGGCGATCGCTTTATTGCCTCTTATTTTCATCCCATTTCATTATTAATAAGTGAATTGGCACTTTCTCGGTCATGAACGCAAAATTAGTCGAATCCCTAGCTGAAGCGGTTAATGCTCTCTCACCGGAAGATTATGCCTTGTTTCAGTCCACCTTGATTGCAAAAACCATCCAAAAAACCCTCGGTGTTTGTGGTGGTCACGCCCGCATTCGCAACACGAGAATTGCAGTCTGGACGTTAATTTCTCTGGCAAAACAAGGGATGAATGAAGACGCATTAGCGAGGGATTTTCCAGGATTAACTCAGTTTGATCTGTTAGCTGCACGAACCTATTATCGAACCAATACAGAAGAAATTGATGCTCTGATTGCCTCCCACCATAGCAAGGATGATTGGGATGTTTAAGTTTTATGCCAATGAAAACTTATCAGCCGGATTGGTGAATGAGTTGCGACGATTGGGGTATGATGTTTTAACCTCTTACGAAGCGGGAAATGCAAACCAAGGAATTGCGGACGATCGCGTCTTAAAAATGGCAACGGAAAGCGATCGCTGCGTGGTAACATTCAATCGAGATGATTTCCTCAATTTGCATCTTAGTGGTATCGAACATGGGGGGATTGTCGTTTGTAAAGACGATCCAGATTGCATGAGTTTAGTACAGGTAGTGAATACACCCGCTCATCATCCTTCGGATAGATGAGGGGCTTCACTCTCCCATAACGTAGAGAGAGTGACGGGTATTCTCCGTTTGTCTGAGGAGCTTTTGCCATCAGACAACTGACGACCATTTCTGTGCGCCAGTTTGCGTTTCCAAGCCCAATATCTCGCACCAATGTTCTGGCTGCCATTGAGGTCAGCATTATATTGCTTACCAGAAGTAAATTGAGCATTGGCATAATTAGTTTTCGAGCGCTTCACTTTTCCCGAACCATCATAAGCCCAAGAAGAAGTCCCTCTTGGGTAAACTAACTCGACTTTTCCACCTAATTCTTCAAACTTTTCCGTAGTTAATTGTACCAACCAACGATGCAACCAACCATGAAATTTTTGTTTGAGATTTGAGCGCTTTCTTCCCCCTTTGGGTCGCCAACCTTTAAGGTTTTCAAAAACAATAACGTTTGCACCATAAATCAAAGCCAAATTAACAATTTGACGAGAAATTTGTTGGGCAATTTCTTTGTTGATTCGGTGACACTTCGAGTAAGTTTTTTGGCAAAATCTAGGAGGGAGTTTTCC
>NZ_JAYGHV010000196.1:0-7480 GCF_034932145.1 Spirulina sp. 06S082
GCTCTCTTAGGGCGTAATTCCAGACAGCACGACACACTCTCAAGGTGTTCTCAATTACCTCGATTTGCTTTTCGTTCGGGATTAATTTATACTCGTAAGTTAGTGTTAACATTTTGACCTCCTGAATTAGATTTTAGCAATCTTTACAGAGAATGTCAATCTATTTGGACTCCCTTTGGTCGGTTTTGTTTGTTGGCAAAAATTCATCTCACCGCTAACCCTAATGCGCGTAGCGCAGGCTTCGCCAACGGGTCTAGCGGGAGTCCTCTTTTTGCATTTTGTAGATAGTTTTTTCGAGGACAATTTTCTGCTCCACTATAATTTAGTTTTTTTGTACTGTCAAGCTCGCGATCGCACGATCGTTCCAACCTGCGATCGGCCTCAGATTTATCCACATCAACAGAATTATTGACCTGCGATCGCCCCTTTACCTTCATCGGATGTAGTATACCCTAGGAAAGCTGCAACACCACTGGTAGGAGGGTTTTTATAAACATAGAAAAGCTCTCGTTTGTAGGGATAATTCGCTGATTCTGGCGTTAAACCATCAACAGCAACCACTCGTACAGTTTGTTGATCGACAACTTGATTAAATGTAGCGTAACCAATTCCATCCCGCCTCAATTCTTGCAGCATTCCCGTTGTTTCGTCTCTGGGCATGGTTTCAATATTGGAACTCGTACCGAAATTGTTTCCATTTAAAACAAGACTTTGAAATACTTGATGGGTGCCACTGACTTGCGGTCGATTGAGAACGCGAATTTGGCTGTTTTTGCCGCCTACTTGCGACCAGTCGGTAATTTGCCCAGTAAAAATACCCACCACTTGCGCTTGAGTTAAACCGCGTTGAAAAGGATTATTCTTGCTAACAACGAGGGCGATCGCATCTTGGGCGATGGGAATAGCAACTAATCCTTGTGCCTCTTCTTGAGGGGTTAAAGGACGAGAAATTGCTGCTATCTCTGCACTTCCCGCTAACACTGCTGCAATGCCTTTCTCTGTCCCTTGAGATTGCCAGACGATCGCCGTACCGGGATATCGTGCCTCAAATTTCGCCTTTAGTGCAGTGTTAATTTGCACCATACTGGTGGAACCATTAATGTTCACAATAGTTCCGGCAGGAACAGAAGGAAGGAGAGGAAATGTTGTTCCTGATGCTGGAGGAGGGGAATTCGGGGCATTTGAATTAGAAATTGGGGCAGTGGAGACAGAACCATTTTGAGCCAGATTTCCAGATTGTTTGCGAGTAAACCACCAATATCCCCCGCCTAAAATTCCCGCCGTAATGAACAGCGCCAAAATCAGGGGTAAAGTTTCATTTTTTTGAGACATGATTAAAATTGAACGCTCCCTAAGATTTTAAATGGGGACTGCGCGGGAGAACTATTCACAGATATGCAACGCCCTTACTTCCTCTATTTTAATTGCAGCGATCGCAACTATTGTAACGATTCTTTGCGAACAAATTTCTATCTCTCTGTCTGGGAGACATTAAGAAAATGTTAATTGTTGTAACAAAACGATACTCGCGACTCCAAAGTTTGAGATAAAAATTACAGCGAATTTGTTGAGGAGAAAAGAAATTGACTAATCTAATATTGTTGGCTGCTGCTGTTCCCACTACTGTAGCGTGGAGTCCCAAAGTCGCTGTGGTTATGGTCGTCTGCAACATTTTGGCGATCGCAATTGGTAAAGCAACCATCCAAAACCCCAGTGAAGGACCTGCACTTCCCATGCCCGAAATGTTTGGTGGAATGGGTTTACCGGCTTTACTGGGAACAACCAGTTTCGGTCACGTTATCGGTTGTGGGGTTATTCTAGCACTGGGTAGCCTTGGGGTTCTTTAACCCAATTTAGTTTTGCTTGAAAAAATAGCTGTCTCGACATTCGAGAGGGCTATTTTTTCTTTTTCTTTAATTCTAATTCTTTAATCCTAACCAAAGTGACTCAAACGAAAACGCGATCGCAATTATTCCGAACCTATTTTACACTCACTCTCCTTGCTGCCTTAATGTTATTTCCTTTGTTGTGGTTGCTTGGAACATCTTTAAAGTCACCCACGGAACAAATTTTTGGATTTCCTCCCCAACTCATTCCCCGAGAACCCACTTTAAATAACTTTCGTGAAGTTTGGCAACTACATCCCTTTGGCCGCTATTTATTCAATAGTACCCTTATTGCTGCGTTAACTGTTTTCCTCAATCTTTTATCTTCTTCCTTAGCTGCCTATCCTTTAGCAAGATTAACATTTAAAGGGCGAGATTTGATTTTTGCTCTCGTGGTCTCCACAATCATGATTCCTTTTCAAATTGTCATGATTCCTCTATATATAATAACAGTAAAACTCAACTTAGTCAACAGTTATTTAGGTATTATTTTTCCGGCGATCGCCTCTGCTTTTGGCATTTTTCTCCTCCGTCAAGCCTTTCAAGGAGTACCCAAAGAATTAGAAGAAGCTGCTCGTATGGACGGTTGTACCGAGTTAGGCTTATGGTGGCACGTTATGCTCCCTGCGATTCGTCCCGCCTTAGTCACATTAGCAATTTTTGTCTTTATTGGCTCTTGGAGTGACTTTCTCTGGCCGCTAATTGTGATTACCGACCCTGAATATTATACCCTTCCTTTGGGAGTATCTAAGCTATTCCGTGGAGAAGATTTAAGCTGGCGTTTAGTGGCTGCGGGTTCTATTATTGCTATTGCTCCAGCCTTATTATTTTTTGTTTTTGTTCAGCGCTATATTATTCCCACAGAAACGGGAAGCGGTGTCAAAGGATAAACAAAATTCTCAAGCATAAAAATATCACATTTTCTGACCCAAACGGGGAAAACGAGAGGGACGTTCTCGCGGCATAAGATAGGAAACGGGAACGTAATTTTTAACATTGTTAGCGACGAAACCAAGAACTGAAGCACCAGAAATTTTCAAGTTTTCGATCGCCTTATCGAGAAGACCGCGATCGGTTTTCTCTAAACAGACAACCAGAATAATTCCGTCAGATTTTGCCGCTAAAATATGTCCGTCTGCTAAACCAACCAGAGGAGGAATATTATAAATAACCAGATCGAAAAAACCTTGAAATTGTTCGGCTAAATGCTGCATTTTTCCAGAAGATAATAACTTAACTGGATCGACAATTGTTTGTCCAGCACAAAGAAAAAAGAGATTTTCTTCAAGGGGAAATTGTTGAATTACGTCATTTAAACTTAGATCGCTTTGTAAAATATCACTGAGTCCGAGACTATTTTTTAACCCCAAACGCAGGTGTAATTGAGGTTTGCGTAAGTCCGCATCAACTAATAAAACCCGCCGATCCATACTAGCAGCCGTCTCAGCTAATTGGCGAGCAATGGTTGATTTTCCATCACCGGGAGCCGCCGATCCAATCGTAAGAGAACGACTCGTTCCAAGGAGATCGATATTGGTATAAAGGGAACGAAAAGATTCTAAATAAGCTCGAGAATAATTGGGCTTGGGAAAATCAGAAGGAACGAGTAACAAGTTCTTTTTATCTGCCAGTTTTTCTAATTTTCTCTCATATTTTCTGAGCTTTTTAAAAGTCGGGATCGATCCCAATAATCTTAATTTTGTTGCATTTTTGATTTCTTCCGGAGTATGATAAACTGAGTGGAGAATTTCAACAATAAAACCAATTCCTATTCCAAATAGAGATGAGAGGATAACGGCGATCGCCAGTTGACGCTTAGTATTACCTCCTTTAAATGATAATGGGGTACCATTGGGCAATCTCCAGATATCAGGTTCTTTGATTAAAATCCACGGAATACTACTTTGAGAAGCATCTAATTTTAATCCCTCTCGCTTTTCTAAAAATGTTTTCAAACTCTCTGAGGCCACCGCAAGATTTCGCTCTAAATCGGCATAACTACGCAGAACCTTTGGAAAACCATCCAAACGATTTTGTAATTCTTTCTCTGTGGCTTTAATATAGTTAATTCGTGCTTCTAAATCTTGAATTTTTACCGCTATGGTTTCCACCACTTTGTTAGCTTCTTGAATTAAAATTTTCCTTAAATTCTCCCGTTTTTCGTATTTGATTTGTAAAGGAGGACTGTCCTCTTTAAATTGAGTTGAATCTGTAGCAATCTGAGCCTCAATTGTTTGTAATTGAGCCAACAACAAACTGTAAGCCTGTTGTGTTTCCGTACTGCTTAAAAGTACAGCAACAGGATTTCCTAAAGCAATTTGCTCCTTAAGACCCGCATAATTGGCTTTTGCTTCTTCTAATTGAGCTTGAGTATTAATATGTTGACTGCTTAAATCTCGCGCTTGAGCCGCTAAATCTTTAGCGGTTTCTTCGGGGTAATTAACGTGATTGCGTTCCCGTAATTGTTGTAATTGTTTTTGTAGTCCATCGACACTTCCCTGTAATTCTGGTAATTGTTTTTCAATATGCTCGATTCCTTTGTTGAGACTATTTAAACGTTCCTCTAAAGAATATTCTAAGTAAACATCCTTGACTTGCTCTAAAATAAAGATAATTTTATCTCGATCGGCATCGGCATAACTCACTTCTAAAATTTTGGTGCCTTCAAACTTGCCATCTTTTTCATATTTAATGCGATCGAGGGTTAAATCTTTAGTCAAATCCCCAATTTTTATATCTGGGTATTTTACTTTTATTTTCTCCACCAACGGTTCTAAAATCTTAGGACTCTTTAAGACCCGAATTTGGGTTTCATAGTCCAATAAATCCGAGCGACCTACTCCTTCTTTTGATACTTCAGTAGCGGAAGTTGTACCGGTTCCACTCTGAGCTAAAAGGGATAAACGCGCTAAACGACCTTCGACGGTAACGGGTTCAACTAAGACTTGAAACGAGCCTTTAAATGCTTCCTCAACTTCCTTCGCCTTCAGAAAAATAGTTCCCCCTGTGGCGATCGCTAAGGTTCCTGATACCATGACTATAATCCAAAGGCGGCGGCGAAAAACAGAAAAAAGCCAAGCCAAGTCTAGACTGGTTTCTTCTTTTTGAGGGGGAATCAGAGACGATGGCGATAAAGAATATTCGGAAGATTGGGGTGAGAAAAAAGGATAGTCTGGTTTAGGACTCATGGGGGAAATAAATATGTTCTCTATTTTATTCTCTATTTTATTCTCTATTTTATTTTATTCTCTATTTTAATCGGGAATATTGATAATTCCCAAGGTTTCTAAAATACCAAAAATGCGATCGGGAATTGAGAAGACCGCAAGAGCGCCGGTTCCTGCATTAAAAAAGGTGGTGAGAGCATCTGAAACCCGCGTATTGCGATTTCGTCCTACTAAAATGATATCGTTTTCTTTGAGAATGGGGTTACTTTGTTCGTTAACGGTTGCTTGGGCAATATCTACGGCAACTTCCCGAGAAATAACTGTTCCATCGGGATTGAGGCGAATGAGACGCACATTTTCCCGAAAGGCGCGATCGCGGTTAAATCCCCCGGCGGTCATTAAGGCTTGGTTGAGGGTAGTATTGGGAGTAACTGCAACGATACCGGGGCTTTGTACTTCGCCAACCACGCTCACTTTGATAGAATCTGGGGCAAATCGAGCCGAGGCCAATTCGCTGAGTTCTGCGGCGGAATATTGATTGGCCTCCGGTACAACAATTGTATCTCCTTCTTGTAAGGGAGTATCTTGGGTAATATCTCCGGCTTGGAGAAATTCCCAAAGATTAATGGGGATAATTTGCTCGCCTCCGGCTTTTGTGGGGCGACGAATGGCAATATTGCGAATATCGGCGGTCATTTCAATGCCGCCGGCTTCTTGTAGGGCTTGGGTTAGGGTGGGAATGCCTCCAGTGAGTCCCGTTGCGCCTCCACTCGATAGGGCTGTGCCGATAATATTGTAGGAGCCTGGACGTTTTACCTCTCCCACTATCGATACCGTGCGTCCGGTTTCAATATCGGCGGCAAAGTCAAGGGTTGCCAGTTGTCGAAGGCTGCGAAGTTCAATATCGGGCTGTACGGGGACAAAAACGGTATCCCCATCTCGTAAGGTTAAATCGACGGTGCGATCGCCGGTCTGTAATAGGCTTTCTAAATCGATTTCAAAGACGCGATCGCTGTCTTGGCGAGGACGGCGGCGACGGAGTTGAATGCGGCTGATATCGGCACTCAGGGTAATGCCTCCTGCGGCTTTTAAGGCGGCGGTTAGGGTGGGATGCTGTACCCCAGGATTGTCCCCGGCACCGCCGATTAGGTCTACGGTAAAAGAGCCTGGATTAGTGACTTCCCCTGCGACAAAAACATTGAGGGGACGAGAATTTCGCAGGCGAATGGTGATTAAAGGGCGTTTGAGGTAAGCAGAATATTTTTGCGAAATGGCGTTGGTGGCCTCTTCTAGGGTTAATCCTGCCACGGAAACTCCGCCAATTAAGGGGAGAAAAATAATGCCATCGATGGGAACCTGGTAAAGGCCGCTATATTGGGGGACTTCAAAAATATCAATGGTGAGGCGATCGCCTCCTCCGAGTAAATATTCGCTCTCTAAGTCGCGATCGGGGAGGGTTGGGAGGGTTGGGGGGGATGGGGGGGTTGGGGGGGTTGGGGAGGATGGGGAGGTTGGGGGGTTGGGGAGGGGGAAGGGGGGAAGAGAAAACAATTGGGGCAATTCTCTTCGGGTTGTGCTTCCCCAGTGCCTCGAGGTTGCTCTTCTAAAACAGGAATCTGCGCCCGAACTGGAGAAGCAAAACAAGTTGCTATCCCGCAAAATGTAGCGAAAAAGGTTAGGGAAAATGCTGGCAAAAATACTTGTTTCATTGCGATCGCAGCAAATATTCACTATTCACTATTGTAGGTTAAAGCCCTCCTGCCCCATTCTAGCGTAAAAGTTCCAACCCGATCTCCTGGGTTTCGCAGGTGGTAAAAAAGTTGAGAAATCCAGTAACGGACATGGTTCGATAAATTTCCTGGGCCAAGCCGACGAGAACCAATTGACCATCTTTCGCACTGGCTTGTCGATACAGAGAAAGCAACATTCGCAGTCCCGCACTAGACATATAAGGGACTTCGCTCATGTTAAGGAGAATTTTACTTTGGGGAAGAGCAAGGGGTAGCACTTGCTGCTGCACTTCGGGTGCGGTATTCGCATCGACTTCCCCAATCAGTTCGACAACGGTGATATCGCCGACGGTTTTTACGTTGATATTCATGATTTTCATGGTCGATTACCGGGATGGATTGTAAGGAACGGAAGGTTGTGCTGTCTCAAAATATTGCACCCTTAAGATTTGACTACAGCCTTCAAGGTATGGTTTCCCTTCTCATCTTTGCATTCTATATTGATTTCATTGAACGCTCCCCAACCAAATCAAAGATTATGGTTGGGAATTCTTTCAGCTACGGAAATTCCGTAGCGTTCCCAGAACAACTGGCGTTCTCAGCGTGCAGTCGGAACTTTTGCCCACATACACTCTGGAAAAGTTTTTGTCGCCTATTAATACACAATACCAATATCTCGCGCCAATATTATAACTCG
>NZ_JAYGHV010000197.1:0-7385 GCF_034932145.1 Spirulina sp. 06S082
TGTGGGGTCGCGATCGCCGTTATTCTTTTCATGAATTCTTATTATAATTCTCCTTATTCTCTTCCTTTATTAATCGGCATTGGCTTAATTCCTTTACAAGCGCTAGTCCAATTACAACTAGAAACAACACGAGCATTAGAAGATATTGTTAGTGCTTATATTCCCTATTTGGTTATTTGGCCAATTCTAGTTCTTTGCGGAGGATTTCTGCTCTTAGAAATCAATCATGAAGTCACAAGTATTCCCATGCTGGGTGTCGCTATCTTGGCTTTAGCCATCGTGCTGATTTTTCAAAGACTATTACTTTGGGAAAGAATCAAGCAAACCCTAAAACCCGCTCTGAATGTTTATTCTTATCGTCAATGGATTGAGATTTCTTTGGTTTTATTATTACAACGTGCCTTCCTCTATATCCTAGATGAAACCGACATTATTATGGTGGGTTCCCTCGTGGGTCCAGAAGCCGCAGGAATTTATAATGTTGCCGTCAAAACAGCCTTATGGGTTGGCTTTGTTTTAGAAATTACCATCATTGTTGCCGCTCCAGCTTTTGCTATGCTTTATACGCAAAACAATATGGCAGAATTGCAAAGAGTAGTTTCCCGCGTAACCGTTTGGATTTTCTGGCCATCTCTGGCGATCGGTTCATTTTTACTCATCTTTACAGCCCCTGTTTTGAGCATTTTTGGTGCCGAGTTCATGCCAGCCGTTTCTCCCCTAAAGGTTCTGGTTTTGGGGCGTTTAGTGGACTCCCTGTGCGGAACTGTAGCCTGTTTGATGGTCATGACAGGACATCAAAATAAATCCTTGCCCGTGTTCGCTTTTAGTGCTATCCTCAATCTAGTTTTGAATGCGATCGCCATTCCTAGATTTGGTATAGTTGGGGCAGCCATGACCACCAGTTTTACCCTTGTCATTTGGAATATTTGGTTGAGTATTCTCATTATCAAATATACTGGCATACAGCCTTCGATTTTTTATAGTTTCTTCAATTCAGAAACACCTGAAGAGCAAAAAGAAGAGTAAAAATAATAACAACTTTAATTGACTGAACAAATGATTAAAACTAGAACTAAAAAAATTTTGTTGGCTTGTGTCTTGGGTGGGTTAGCCGCTATTTTGCTCCTACACCAAGGCTTAACATTATTGAAAAAACCGCAACTTTTCCAAGCACAACACCTCTGGAGTCAAGATACTCAGATAGTAGCCGACTCACCCACCGATCCTAAAGAATGTCCTCAAAACATGGTCTGGATCGACGGAGGAACATTCCAAATGGGTTCCGAAAAGCATTACAGAGAAGAGAAAGGAATTTCTAAAGTTAAAGTCACGGGTTTTTGTATTGACCAATATGAAATCACTAATACTCAATTTGCCCAATTTGTCAAGGAAACGGGATATATTACCCTTGCCGAACGTCCTCTGAGTGCTGAAGAATTCCCCAATCTTTCCGAAGAACAGCGATCGCCTGGTTCTATAGTTTTTATCCCCCCCCAAGGCAAACAACAAGTGAGAGAATTAAGTTGGTGGCATTGGGTACCGGGAGCCGATTGGCAGCACCCCACTGGACCCAATAGCAATATCGCAGAAAAAGATAATTACCCCGTCGTTCAGGTTGCTTATAAAGACGCGATCGCCTATGCTAAGTGGGCAGGTAAATCCATACCCACAGAAGCCCAGTGGGAATTTGCCGCTCGAGGTGGATTAAAAGGGAAAGAGTTTACTTGGGGCAATACCTACTCTGCTCAAAAAGCCAATACTTGGCAGGGGATATTCCCCTATCAAAATACCGAGGAAGATGGTTATTTAAGTGCCGCTCCCATCGGTTCTTTCGATCCGAATGGTTACGATCTTTACGATATGGCTGGGAATGTTTGGGAATGGACCCAAGATTGGTATCGAATGGGTCATCAGAACAAGACTTCTGAGGTCGATCCTATTGTCTCTAACCCAAAAGACAGTTTCGATCCGCGAGAGCCTGGTGCAGCCAAGCACGTCATTAAAGGCGGCTCTTATCTATGCGCCCCAAACTATTGTAGTCGTTATCGTCCGGCAGCTCGAGAAGCTCAAGCTCCCGATACGGGAACTTCACATATTGGCTTTCGCTTGGTAACGAAACCTACAAATAGTTAATTCAAATTAAGTTAAGGCGATCGCTTCAAAGTGGAATAGTTTTCCTAAAACTAATTAGTTTGCCCTCGTAAAGTGTTAAGAAAACTTTACCTATTTTGTTTAAATTGAGGTTGAAAGTAAAATGCCAGTATTGTAAAGTAAAACGACGATATTTAGGCTTAGGCTTTCCTCAATTTTGTCTCAATTTTGTTCTGATATTAAGTCAATCAATTTTGCATTATGTACCAAAGATTTTCTCGTTTTCTCATTATCGTCGGAGTTAGCGCTTTAGGTTTTGTTGGGTTTTCCTCTCTCAAGGAAACCACAGAAGCTCAAGTCGGCAGAAATAAGCGTCCGAATATTCTTTTTATCGTTTCCGATGACATGGGCTATGCCGATATGTGAAGTTTTGGCGGCGAAATTCCCACCCCGAATTTAGATAGTCTTGCCGAGCAGGGTATGATGTTGACCAACTTCCATACCGGGCCAACCTGCTCCCCAAGTCGCTCTATGATTTTGACAGGGGTGGATAATCACCTCGCGGGTTTGGGGACAATGCCCGATCGCATCACCGACGAACAAAGGGACAGTCCCGCCTATAAAGGTATTCTCAACGATGATGTCGTGACCGTAGCAGACTTACTCAAAGATGGCGGTTATCACACCTACATGACCGGAAAATGGCACCTTGGCGAAGACGAAATGAGACTGAGGCCAAACGGTCGAGGTTTTGAAGAGAGCTTTGCTATTTTGGAAGGAGGATCCGATCATTATGGTTTGACGGGATTTGGACCAGGTGCTGAAGCAAATTTCGCTCGCAATGGCGTGATTGTCGATCCCCCCAAAGACTTTTATACGGCGAAAACTTACACCGATATGATGATTGAATTCATCGAGAAAAATCGGAAGGGTGACAAACCCTTCTTTGGCTATCTCGCCCATACCTCACCCCACGAACCCCTACAAGTTCCCCCAGAATACTCTCGGAAATACTTGGCAAAATACAGTGCTGGTTGGGACAAAATCCGAGCCGAACGCTTTCAGCGTCAGAAAGACTTGGGCATTATTCCCGATTATTTGGAGTTACCCGCGCGGTGGTCGAACGTTAAGGCATGGAATAGCCTGAGTTCCGATGAGCGTCGCATCCAAGCTAAGAAAATGGCTGTTTATGCGGGAATGGTTGAGTACATGGACGAACAGGTGGGGAAATTGATTGACTACCTGAAGAAGATTGGCGAGTATGAAAATACCGTCATTATCTATTTTACCGATAACGGTGCCAGCGGCCGCGATTTCTCCGCAGAACCGGACTGGAAGGTTTGGCTCAATGAGATCGGCTATGATAATAGCTACGAAAATATTGGTAATCCCAACTCTTTCACAGGTCTGGGTTACGGTTGGGCGCAGGTAATGACTACACCCCATTTCGCGGCTAAGGGAACAATGGCTGAAGGTGGAACTCGCGGTCACTTTTTTGCTCACTATCCAGGAAAAATTGCCCCAAGCAAAAGTGGCGCTTTTGCTTCCGTCAAGGATTTAACCCCTACCGCATTGGACTATGCGGGAGTTCCTCAACCTGGCACAAATTATAAAGGTCGCACCATCCATCCCATCGAAGGAAAATCCATGCGTCCTTTATTTGAGGGCTATGCAGATCGACTCTATAGCGATAATGAACCGATCGCCTTTGAACTCTACGGTACGGTTAATAAAGCGCTGTATCTGGGGGATTGGAAAATTCTGCGGCTGGGAGATGGTGTTTGGGGTAACGGTGAAAAAGAACCTTGGAAATTGTTCAATATTGGACTCGATCCTACAGAACAGAACGACTTATCCCGACAGTATCCCGATCTGTTGAAAAAAATGATCGATATGTATGATAAGCAAGAAAAAAGCTGGGGCTTTATTCCAGCTAGGTAGTTCGCGGAATCATAATTAACTTTTGTAGGGACGTTCAATCATTGAACGTCCCTACAGCGCTCTTTTTTCCTAGCAAGTTTGGTTAATTTCGTTTTGGGTAAAATTAGAACATAATGATGAAATGACAAGCAAAAGAAAATTATGCAATTAGAAGATTATTTTAACTTTTTAGCTGCCGATGATATTCGACTCAAAGGAACGCGAATTGGCATAGAAACAATTTTATTTGACCATCTTTTTCGAGCAAAAACTCCTGAAGAGATTGCGAATACTTATCCTTCGCTGACTGTAGAGCAAGTTTATGCCACCATTTTATATTATTTGCATAACAAACAAACAGTAGAGGCTTATATGACTGATTGGTTGGAATGGGGCGATCGTATGCGAGCAGAGCAGCAGCGTAATCCTCGCCCAATTGTAGAGAAACTGAGAAAGTTGAAGGCTGAGAAACTGGTAAGATTAACAGACAATGCTCAAATATCTCATTGATGAAAATGTCGATCCGATTTACACTAATCAATTGCGTCGTCTGAGTTCAGATTTATTTGTTATAGCGGTTGGGGATATGACTGCTCCACCCAAAGGAACTTTAGATCCAGAAATTTTACTGTGGTGTGAAGAGCATGATTGTATTTTAGTAACAAATAACCGCAAGTCCATGCCAGTTCACTTAGCAGAGCATATCGCTTTGGGCTATCACGTACTGGGTATCTTGATTCTCAGTCCAAAGTTAAGTATTGGCGAAAATCTCGAACAGTTAATTCTAATCGCCGAGGGTTCATTTGAGGATGAGTATCGAGATCGGATAGAATTTCTGCCACTTTTTTAAATTGTTAGGTTTTGGTTAATGATTAAAACTGAGGAAGAGAATGAAAAAGCGATCGCACTAGCTGAATAGCGATCGCGAAGGTATTTCCTCAAAACCTTGATAACTGAGAGACTTGACGCAATTTCTGCAATTTTCTATTATAATTTTCTACAAATTGGGATATCCAGCTTCAAGACAAAGAGGCTGACAATATTCAATGAGACGTTGAACGAGTTCGGCATCTAAGGCAGTTTTCCAACTGTCGATCTGACCTTTTCTAAAAGTCCTAGAATTGGGATTATAAATCTCTTTAACTTTGGTAGCAAGGCGATCGCCAAAGGACACCCCCAAATGTAAAGCAATGCGTTCGATCGCCTGCATTTGTTTCTCGTTACTCCCTCCTCCTCCTTCTCCAACTAAATCTTCAAAGTGCAAGAATAAACAATCGGGGCGATCGCGCCATGCTAACATAGAACGATAAACTTCCGCAAAACTTTTGATAGTTACGCCTGCATTTTTTGCATAGCCACCTTCTAAAACAAAATTAATGCGATCGCTTTGAGATAAAGACTTAATATCATCTTCTAAAAAATGTCGGGCGGGCATTTTTCCTGTATCTAAAAAGAAAGGAATTGAAGAAGCAACCACAGCACGAGGATCGCGGATAATAAAGACGTGATGACAGCCGATCGCCTCTAATAAGGGATGTAAAAGAGGAGTTTGGGGAATATGTCCGAGAATATATTTTCCTGGGGCGATCGCCTCCAGCCAATGTTGTAAAATAGAAGGTTGTACAAACAAATCAGTTAAAGCGCCAATACTAATTCCCTCATTTAGATTGGGAGTTAGATTCTCTTTCTTTAAAGCCTTGATAACTTCGCGACGATTTAACAAAATTGGGGTTATAGATTCCGAATTATCTTCAAGATTAGGGCGATCGCTAAAATGTTCTTCATAACCAAAAATCTCGATCGCTTTGGCTAAAAGATGAGTGCCGCTTTTGGGTAAGGAATTGATAAAAATTCTCTCTTTCAATTTCATCGTGACATCTGACATAAATAGAAAAAACAAAGATTTTAAAACATTCCCAAAGGTGACAATTCTTCAGGATCGATATGCACATCCAACACCGTCGGACCCGGATAGTTGCAAATTGCTTCATAATCCAATTGTTCAAAGTCTTCTGGCTGGCGAATACTGTAACCTTTTGCCCCCATTGCTTGAGCCATCAAGCTAAAATCTACGGCGGGAATGGCAAAACCTAAACCATCTTTCACCACTTGGCGATGTCTTTGTTTAACCATACCGTAGGAGCGATCGTTTAAGATAATAAAAATAATCGGCAATTGTTCGGCAACAGCAACAGTAATTTCCTGTCCATTCATTAAAAAACTACCATCTCCCGTTATGCAAACTACCGGGGTTTTAGGAGTTCCCAAAGCCGTCCCCACAGATGCACCGATCGCCCAACCCATAGCCGCCAATTCCACCGAGGAACGATAATTTTCAGGATAGGGTAAAAAGAGATAATGAAACGCCCACACCATACAATTCCCTGTATCGATGAGAAAGCGGGTTTCTGAAGGAAAGCGCTGCATGATTTCGTACATCAATCGGGTGGGTTTAATAGGTGTTGCGTCACTGTAATAATCATTTGGCTTTTGAACTTCGATTTGTGGGGGTTTTTCCCCAGTATTTGCTTCTGTTAATGCCTCTTTTGTAAGCAATGATTCTTCAATGGTGGCGACATTTTTCAGCTTGGTTAACAATTCTGTAAACACCGTCTCGATATTGCCATAAACGTGCAGTTGTGCCATCGGCGAACGGCTAAAATAACTATTAACATGATGAATATGCACCAATTTCTCATTTAAAAGCGCTGCATCCCAAGTTGAGGTTGACCACTGCCCCAAAGTCGTTCCCACCGCGAGAATTAAAGCCACGGATTCATCCGTTAAGGCTTGCCTGGCGCTTTGATGCCCCGCAAAGCCAAACACCCCCTTGTAGAGAGGATGATAGGGATTAACGCAAGATTTCCCCCCTTGGGTGGTGACAATTTCTGCCCCCATTAATTCAGCAAAGGCGATAATTTTTTCTGATGCTTCTCGACAATCTTCGCCGACTAATAAAACAACTTTACGATTTTGTAGTGACGCATTCTCCAACATTTGAACCAGTTTGGCGATCGCCCCTAAGTCTGCAAAAGCGGGTTGCTTTAATAACTGATTAATATGAGGATAACTTATTGCATCGGGAGCCGGAGCGCGAAACACATCCACGGGAACGCTGAGATGGACGGGACCTGGGGGAGATTGCCAAGCGTGTTTTAAGGCGGCAATCAGTTTATGTTCTAATTGTTTGGGATGAGTAATAACACTATTGTAACGAGTGCATTTGTCAAACATTCTGGCAGTATCCAGCCAATCTGGAGAGGATTCTTGGAATGCACCGACTCCGAATTTGGGCAATAGGGTTTGGGCGGTAATCGCCAAGATGGGGATATGGTCGCTGTAGGCTGATGCAACCCCGGTGATGAGATTGGTTG
>NZ_JAYGHV010000198.1:0-7284 GCF_034932145.1 Spirulina sp. 06S082
TGGTGATGCCCAATGCTGCCCCAGAATTGTCTTTCTCGATTGTCGAGGCTGTAGTGGCTGATAGTGGCGTACCGAGTGCCGTAGCGGGGATTATTTTACGGAATCGACTCTACGATACTATCTTTGAGGTGGTGGTTTTTACTGTTGCGATCGGGGGGGTCAAGTTTTTGCTGGCGGATGAAAAGCCTCAGACACAAATCCACCAGTTTCGCGATCGCCCTTCCATCATCCTGGCGCGTTTGGGAGCAACAATTGCCGCTTTAGTGAGTATTGAACTCGCCATTCGCGGGCATTTAAGTCCAGGAGGGGGATTTGCGGCGGGAGTGGCCGGAGGAACCGCGATCGGTCTGGTGGCGATTACGTCTTCCCCCGAGTGGATGCAGGGGATTTACAAGCGCTGGCGAATTGCAACCTGGGAGAAGTTATCGGTACTGGCTTTTATTCTTCTTGCTTGTCTTACTTTGGCAGGTGTGGAATTACCTCATGGAGAGTTGGGGACTTTATTTAGTGGCGGCGCTATTCCTATTTTGAACATTCTCGTCGCGATCAAGGTTGCTTTGGGGTCTTGGGCTGTGGTTTTAGTTTTTATTCACTATCGGGGTTTATTATAATAGTTTAACTCAACTTGCTAGTTATTGATTCGATCCCCCCCAGCCCCCCTTGATAAGGGGGGAGAATCCCAAAGTCCCCCTTTTTAAGGGGGATTTAGGGGGATCGAAACGTATCCCATTTGTAACTAGCAACTCGGGTTAGTTTAACTGAAATACCAGGTCATTAAAAGTGGCGATCGCAATTATTTGAGAAGATGAACCCAAGCAAATTTACAGAAATAGACACAGAAGTATTTTACAATGCTGAAGATAGCCTCTATCGAAGTTTTTGGGACTCTGAAGGAAGTCTTCACTGGGGTTATTTTTCTGATCTAAGCACGACCCTAACAGAAGACTTCATTCCTGCTTGTCAGCACTGGAATGAATATATGTTAGAACAAAGTGGAATTACAAGCTCCTCTCGGGTTTTAGATATTGGTTGCGGTAATGGTAATACCGCCATTTGGTTAGCTCAAAAAACCAATTGCGAAGTTATCGGCATCGATTTGAGTCAAGTTCGTATTGATAATGCCCGAGAAAAAGCAAGTCGCTATCCTTCCTTACAGTTGCAATTTGCAAAGGAATCTGCAACAAACTTATCATTTGCAGATGGCACTTTTACCCACATCTGGAGTCAAGCAACTCTCTATCACGTTCATCAACGAGAGTTAGCCTTAAAAGAAATCTCCCGAGTACTGCAAGAAAGCGGTATTGTTCTCTTTGACGATCTGATCACACCAAGCAAGCCAATTAGCGAGCGATCGCGCCAATATGTCTACGATCGCCTCTTATTTGAACCTACTTACAGCCACTCGGATTATATCGATATTTTGAGTCAAATCGGCTTGATGGTTTTGAACTCAAAAGATTTAAGCCAACATCTCCATAAAAGCTACGAACTACTGTCCCAATTAGCAAAACCGCAATATCCAGATTTGAGCGTTGCTTACGAGAGAATGTGTGAGGCGATCGCCACCGAAGAACTGGGCTGGAGTTTTTTCTTGGCAGAAAAAGTTAGCGATCGCCTCTCTTGGATCTATGAAACAAAAGACAACCAAAAATTACAAAGTAAATACGACGCTTGGTCACGCATCTATGATAAAGAACTCGATCGCCCCTATCGCATTAGTCCTATTCAATCTGCCCGCGCTTTAGCCCAAGTTCTGCCCGATAAAGCAGCAAACATCCTCGATGCTGGAGCCGGGACGGGAATGGTAGGGGAAGCCTTAGCAGAACAGGGATATACTCATCTGACCGCGATCGACCTTTCCGAAGAAATGCTTGCAGTGGCTCGAGAAAAACAAATTTATCAAACCCTGCATCAAGGGAACTTAGATACACCGCTTACTTTTTGCGAACCTGCCAGTTTTGATGCAATTATTTCCGTTGGCGTTTTTACTTTTGGCCACGCTCCCCCAGGGGCTTTACATAACTTGAATATTTTGTTAAAGTTGGGCGGATACTTTGTGCTGACCGTGCGAGTAGACTACCACGACGAAAACGCGGCTCTACACAAAGTATTAGAAGAACTTTCTTGGACATTAGTCAACCAAGAAAAATTTACGATCTTTGAAACCGAACCCATGTACGCTTTAGTGTTCCAAAAACATTAATTTTCACTCAAATTAATCAACTGTATTTAGGAGAAATAGTTAATAATGGGGACAATTAAGCTCATGCACGCGAAATTACATCGCGTCCGCGTCACTGAAGCGAAACGTCACTATGTCGGAAGCATCACCATCGATCGCGAACTCCTCGAACAAGTGGGTATTCTTCCTCTCGAAGAAGTGGAAATTGTCAACATTGAAAATGGGAGTCGCTGGACGACTTATGTTCTCCCAGGAGAAGCCGGAAGCGGACAAATTTGCCCCAATGGGGGAGGTGCGCTTTTATGTCAACCCGGAGATATCTTAATTATTTGGGCAAACGAACAACGCGATCGCACAGAAGTCATGCGCGACGGACACCAAGCACGAGTATTACTTGCTGATGAAAATAACGGCATTGAAAAAGTGTTTTCTCAAACCCTGACACCAGACGGAAACACATTAATGTACAACGATGGTTACGAAACAACAAACCGTTCCCATCTCAATCATTCTCCTGTTTTGGTAGAAGTTTAAAATTGGAACTAAAATTGGAACTAAAATTGGAACAATGACAGAACTCAACTATCATGAAGTTCCCTTAAAACCGTTGAATCCAGAAAATGCCCGAGGACTGGGAATCGTCTTCACAGAAATTGCCGAGGTGCAAATTGAATTGTGCAAATGGCCGACTTCTGGAAAACGACCCTTAATTGCCAAAGGAGGGTATGGGACAGTAATAGAAGAAGAGTTCACAATCTATCGAAAAGGTTCTACTCTATTTTCAGCCGGCCATCAGAATGCTCGAGGTGGTGCAACGGGTAAAATTATCTCTAAACCTAACAGTAACACCCCATATATTTTGGTGAATTGGTTGAGCGCCCATTTAGATGCCGGAGAAGCCTTTATCCCCAAAAATGGCGAACCGAGTATATTTCTGGTTGCACCTCCTCAAGAGGATGTCAAACCCGAAGATTTTGTCGCCCTTTATTCCGATGGAACCCTCGGTATTTCCATGCACCCCGGAGTTTGGCACACAACCCCTCTCTCCCTTTGCGAACGAGAAATCGTTTATCAAAGAAAACAAGGCAGTATTTATGCTACTGTAGATTGTTTCTTATCGAAGGAACACAATGCTTGCTTAAAAATTCCTCTGGGTCAACCTGAAATCGGGTAGACAACTCGCAAATATGGAAGCAATCTTTTAGTTAATCAGGAAGTAACATGACCACTCTAGTTCGGCAACTCAAACGGACTTTTGCGATCGCATCAGTTGCAAGCGTTGACAACGGTGTTAGCATTACTTGGAAAGACGGTCACGAGAGTTTTTATCATGATCTCTGGCTGCGAGATGCCTGCCACTGTTCCCAATGTTTTCAAGAAAATACATTGAGTTTGAATAGTGGAGAAGGGGAAGGACACGATCCCTTGAAAATGCCCCTCGATCCTATTCCTGAAACCGTGAAACGCGATCGCGAAGGCAATCTGGATATTATTTGGGGAGGAGAAGAACCCGGACACCACAGTGTTTTCGATCCCTCTTGGTTGCGAGTTCACTGTCAACAAGACCCCATCCTACAACAAAGCCGAAAACCTCAACTTTGGGACGCTTCTGTTTCTATCCCTCATTTTACTTATCATGAGGTGATGAAAGATAATGAGATACTCTTGCTTTGGTTGGAAAAAATGCTGGATTTGGGAGTAGCTATCATTGACGATGTTCCTAAAAATAAAGCAGGATTTCAGTCTCTAATTGAGCGTGTCGGACCGATCCAGCAACGATATCATCCCACCCATATTTTCACCTTAGACACCGGAAACAAACTGGCAGGAAGCATTCACCATGCCTACCAGTATATGCAGCACTTGCACAATCACACCGACCACGTTTCCTACAACGTTCCCCCAAGGTTGCAATTTCTTGGATGTATTGAATACAACAATCCCGATAATGACAAACAGGCCTATTCTACGCTGGTTGATGGGTTCAAAATTGCCGATGTTTTGCGAGTGCAACAACCCAAATATTTCCAGTTACTGACCCAAGAATATGTTCCCACGGGTCGCCGACGATTGGGAGTCGAAGAAAAAGTCAGCGATCGCGAAAAAGGCACCACAAAATATCAATGGGAAACCTATCATCGCCAGCGCGTGATTAATTTGGATCGAAATGGTGAAGTTTATCAAATTCGTCACCACGAAAAAGATCGAGTTCCTCTCGATGTTTCCCCAGACAAAATTCAAGACTTATATGCCGCCTATCAAACCTTTACAACCTTAGCTGAATCCCCAGAATATAACGCCGAATTTCTCATTGAACCGGGTCAAGTTCTCGTTAATGATAACTGGCGATTGCTCCACGGACGAACAGCAATTCATAATCCCCAACTGCGAAGAATTTTACTCGGCGCATATATGAAACCCGAAACATTCCGTAGCCGACTGCGATTGCTACTCGGTAAAAAAAGTGAAATGCCCAATTTGTGGTTAATGGGATGCTCCGATCGCGCCCTAGAAATTCTGGCAGATCGTATGACAGCGTAAAGTAGATTTTGGTTTAATTTGAGGTAGAAAATGACAACAGTATTACAACAACTCAAACCTGCATTTCGCATCGAATCTGTAGCGACAACAGAGAAAGGTGTCAATATTACTTGGCAAGACGGCCATGATAGTTTTTACCACAATCTTTGGTTGCGAGATAGCTGTCGCTGTTCTCAATGTTTTCAGCGAGATACCTTGAGTCTCAATAGCGGACACGATCTCCTGAAAATTCCCTTAAACCCGACTCCTGAAGCCGTGAAGTGCGATCGCACTGGGAATTTAGATCTAGTCTGGGGAGAACCAGAAACCGGACATCACAGTGTATTTGATGCCTCTTGGTTGCGGGTTCACTGCCAAAACGATCCCGTCCTCAAACAGGACAAAAAAAACCATCTTTGGGATGCCTCTGTGTCAATTCCTCGTTTTGATTACCATGAAGTGATGGAAAAAGACGAGTTATTATTGTCCTTCCTGAATAAAATGGTTGTATTCGGGATGGCGATCGTTGATAATGCTCCCAAAGATGAAGAGAGTTTTCGGGAATTAATCGAACGGGTGGGACCCTTACGGCAACGATATCATCCTACTAATGTCTTTACGATGGATCGATCGAATGCTAAGGCTCAAGCCATTCAGCATTCCTATCAAGTGGGACGTTTGCGAAATCATACCGATGTTACTGCCTATGATATTCCCACGGGGCTGCAATTTCTTGAATGCGCTCTCTACGAAAACCCTGATGGCGATCGCCAAGCCTATTCTACTATTGTTGATGGTTTCAAACTCGCAGAAGTCATTAAAGCCGAAAATCCTTGGTTTTTCGAGTTACTGACCACCGAAAATATCCCCGCAGGTCGCAAGAGGATGTCTGTTGAGGAGAAACTCTCACAAGATGAGTCAGCACGCAAGTATGAATGGGATGCTTATCGGCATAATCATGTTATTAACTTAGATGAAGATGGCAATGTCTATCAGGTGAAATACAACCACAATACTCGCATTCCTCTAGAAGTATCCTTTGATAAAATTCGCGATCTATTGGCTGCTTATCGCCGCTTTTCGGAACTGTTGCAAGACCCTCAATATAATCTCGAATTTTTATTGGCTCCTGGAGAAGTTTTGGTCGTCAACAACTGGCGAGTTCTGCACGGAAGAACGGGTATTTGGAATCCCAATCTTCAACGAATTTTATTAGGAGCTTACTTAGAGGAGGAAACTTTCCGATGCCGACGGCGCATTCTTTTGGGAGATAAAACGGCAATGTCTGGGGTATGGTTAATGGGATGCTCCGATCGCGCTCTAGAAATCCTTGCCGATCGCCATCTATGACCGAGGGACTACAATCTTGGCAACAGCGACTTTGGGGAACTCCTGTGGCGATCGCGATCGCCTCCTTATTTTTCGCATTAGTTATCCAAGCCTTTAACCCCATTCTCATTAAATTGAGTGAAAGTGAAGTCAGTCCCAATGCTACAGTATTTAATCGCTTTTGGATTTCTCTGGTAGTGGTAGGATTGTGGAATGTTTTGCAAATAGGACGTTCTCGGCAATCAGATCGGCAAGCTCCCACCGCATCACTTTATAGTCCTAAAATACTGTGGCTGTTGCTGGCAATGGGAATAACGGGAGGGACGAGTATGGTTCTTTGGGCATGGTCTTTAACGCAAACTCCTGTGGCCAACTCAGCGATCGCCTTTAGTTTAACCCCTCTCTTCACGACTGTTTTAGAATGGCTCATTTGGAGAAAGCGCTTTGAGCTAAAATTTGGCATTGGCATGGCGATCGCCCTCTTCGGTACTTTTACTTTGGGAATGCAGGATTTATCCTACAATACGCTTTATTTACAAGGTGATAGTATTGCCTTACTCGGAGCAGTTTTATTCGCAGTTTACTTAATGCTTGTAGAACAACTGCGGACTCAGTTGACAGCCACAACAATATTTCTTTGGCGCTATGCAATTAGCATTATTTTAGTTATACCTCCACTTCTTGTGAGTAGCGATCTCATCTTTCCTTCTTCTTGGGTAGGTTGGTTATTTGTTATTCTCCTCGCTGCTGGGTCTGCGGCTCAAATCTTGATCGTTTATAGTCTTAAGCAGTTATCTTCTAGCTTAGTTGCCCTTGTCCTGCTTCTCGATCCAGTTTTAACCGCTATTTTAGCTAGGATCATTTTCTCCGAACAGTTGGGGTGGCTGAATTGGCTCGCATTTACTGTCATTTTGCTGGGAGTTTATCTTGCCATATCAAGTAAATTAATGGATCGAAGCACCGAATTTGTGGCGTAAAGCTGCATACTGCGTAACGATTCCTCCCCATGAGATAAAATTAAGACAAAGCCTTTGTTATCCTGGAATCAATGCAGCCAACCGACCCCGATAAATTTACCGAACAAGCATGGGATGCGATCGTGAAATCCCAAGAAGTTGCCCGTCGCTATGGCAATCAATATTTGGAGGTGGAACACGTTATCCTCTCGTTGCTCGATCGCAATGAGGGGTTGGCCTTGCGTATTCTCGATAAAGCGGCGATCGCCATTCCTCAATTTCGCGAACAACTAGAAG
>NZ_JAYGHV010000199.1:0-7193 GCF_034932145.1 Spirulina sp. 06S082
GGTATCTCTTATCCGGTCGTCACGGTTTCTTCCATACCTACGAAGCCTTTGCCCACGTGGTAGACTCGATGTTTAATCAACACGCAAAATGGTTGGATATCTGCAAAAAAGAAGTGCCTTGGCGGGCTTCGGTTTCCTCACTTAATATCATGCTTTCCTCTCTCGTTTGGCGACAGGATCACAATGGTTTTAGTCATCAGGACCCTGGCTATATCGATTTGGTGCTTAATAAGAGTCCCGATGTCGTGCGGGTTTATTTCCCTCCCGATGTTAACTGCTTACTGTCCGTCGCCGATCATTGTTTGCGGAGTTGCAATTATGTGAATGTCATTGTTTCTGACAAACAGATGCACTTGCAGTATTTGACGATGGAGGACGCGATCGCCCACTGTACTAAAGGTCTCGGGATTTGGGAGTGGGCCAGTAACGACGATCGCGGCAAAGACCCTGATGAACCCGATGTGGTCATGGCTTGCTGTGGCGACATTCCCACGATGGAATCTTTAGCAGCCACCGCTATTTTAATGGACGAATTCCCAGAGTTGCGGGTTCGTTTTGTCAATGTAGTTGACCTCTTAACCTTAATGCCAGAAAGCGAACATCCCCACGGTTTATCGGATGATGATTTCGATACTTTGTTTACTCCCGATAAGCCCGTAATCTTCAACTTCCACGGCTATCCTTGGTTAATTCATAAGTTAACCTATCGTCGCACCAATCAAGAACGCATTCACGTGCGGGGTTATAAAGAGAAGGGGAACATTAACACCCCCTTAGAGTTAGCCATGGAAAACCAGGTCGATCGCTTTAATTTAGTTATTGATGTCATCGACCGCGTTCCTCAGTTGCAATCTCGGGCAGCTTATGTTAAGGAACGCATGAAAAATAGTATCATCGAACATACCAATTATGCCTTTGAGCAGGGGATTGACAAACCCGAAATTCGCGAGTGGAAATGGCCCCATTAAGCTCAATAATTTAACTAATGCGGCTGGTTTTCTCTAAAGCCAGCCCAGGGCGATCGCCGCTTGGAATTCCCACAATTGCAAAAAAATGCGATAATAAAACGAAAACGGTAACAATAACGACAAACGCTGCGTCAATAACCCACCGCTAACCCTTTGGGTATAGCGGGGGCTTGAACCAAGCCCATAGTTGACCAGCCTAAGTTCTTGGGAACTACGTTTTTTAAGCTATCACACCCTCAAATGCGTCGCTAGTTTGTCGCTCTGTGGTCAACAGTTAAACATTCCTAGTTGGGTTAAGAAAGTGCTGTTGACGTAAAAAACTTAAAAAACATTGGCGAAGCGAACTTTACCCTTGAAAAAGGAGTTTCACCCATGCGGGTTTTCGTATTAGATAAAAACAAAAAACCATTAAATCCTACTCATCCTGCGAGAGCCAGAAAACTACTCAAATCGGGACGAGCCAAGGTATTTAAACGGTTTCCATTCACTATTATTCTGCCAAATGTACAAGGAGGAGAAGTTAATGATTGTCAGTTAAAGATTGACCCCGGTTCAAAGACAACAGGATTAGCAATCCTGCAAGGAAATCGAGTCATTTGGGGAGCCGAATTAACTCATCGCGGTCAACAAATTCGCGATAATTTAACCTTAAGACGACAGTTAAGACGTTCTCGAAGGAAGAGAAAAACGCGATATCGAAAACCTCGCTTTCTCAACCGAAAACCTCCGGAAGGATGGCTTGCTCCCAGTCTCATGTCGCGAGTTCATAATATCATCACTTGGGTCAATCGACTTAGTAAAATCTGTCCCATATCGGGAATTTCACAAGAGTTGGTGAGGTTCGATACTCAAGCGCTCCAAAATCCTGAAATCTCTGGTGCTGAATATCAACAAGGAGAATTATTTGGTTATGAAGTCAGAGAGTATTTGCTCGAAAAGTGGAAGAGAAAATGTGCTTAAGGAAAGAAGACTGGAACTTACTCTGGGCGAGTCGCGGTTCGCTCTACGGGAAGTTTCAATATTTCGACAAAAACTGGATTGATTCAAGGAATCAGTCACAAATATTGTAGTCCAATTCATCACAAGGATGGTTATGCGTACACTTATTGATTTGTATATTTCGAGGGTATCGAACCCTCAAAATATACGCCCCGTTTCCTCCCACCACCAATCTTTCAGATATGGTGGGAGTCTCCACGGGGGTTTCTGATGAAAATCCTCTCCAATCTCCTCTCGGCCAACAAAAAAGCAAAAGCAATTCCCAGTACTCGCGGACTGCCTACCTTACGACGGACTCGCAAAGGAATTGAACTAAAATCAGAATATGAAGTGGAAATCATGCGGCGATCGGGTCTTATTGTGGCAACGGTACTCAAAGAAATTGCGGCAATGGTTAAACCGGGAATGACCACCGCAGACTTAGATGCTTATGCAGAGAAGCGTATTCGAGAAATGGATGCAAAACCCAGTTTTAAAGGTTATCACGGCTTTCCTGGGTCGATCTGTGCTTGTATTAATAACGAGGTCGTCCACGGTATTCCCAGTCGCAAAAAAGTCATTCGTGCAGGAGATTTACTGAAAGTAGATACCGGTGCTTATCAAGAAGGATATCATGGCGATTCCTGCATTACTATTGCCGTGGGTAACATTTCTCCCACGGCCAAAAAACTCATGCGGGTTGCAGAAGAAGCCTTATATAAAGGCATCGAACAAGTTAAAGAAGGCAATTATATTATGGACATTGCTGGGGCGATTCAAGACCATGTAAAAGCCCACGGTTATAGCATTGTTGAAGATTATACCGGTCATGGTGTCGGGCGCAATCTCCACGAAGAACCGGCAGTTTTTCATAGTCGTACCCGAGAATTACCTAATGTTAAATTAAGAGCAGGAATGACCTTGGCGATCGAGCCGATTTTAAATGCAGGATCGAAACAGACTCGTATTTTAGGCGATCGCTGGATGGTGGTAACAACAGATAATAAACTTTCGGCACAGTTTGAACATACCGTGTTAGTCACTGCAACGGGTTATGAAATTCTCACCGATCGCGATCGCCTTTGCTGAAATACAATAAACACTCAACTCGTATCAATATTCTCAAGATTATTACCCAAACCTTTCAAAATCATTAGTACATTATAAAGCTCATTTTGTAAAGGTAACAGAGAAAAAATACGAGAAATATCATATTGGGGTGTTCCCTGACGATGATAAGTTATTATTGAGAATTCCAGAGGCCTAGACGTTGATTTTTCGCTTTGCTTTGCGCTTGGGTGAGTGCATCGACGCTGTTTGGACAGGTTTGGCGATAGCTTCCATGTAATTCAGCTTGTCCTTCTGCAACCATTTGCAGGTTAATATTTCGGTTATTATGAAAAACGACGATGAGCGATCGCCCTCTCCCAACTGTTCTTAAGCTATCATATCGGACGGATGAACCCACGGGAATCAGTTGGGTTAAGCGGTTTTTTGAGGCTTGGGCGTGGGGTTGGGGTTGTCCATTCACCCAGTCTGGGGTATCAATACAAGCGAGTTGACCGACGATTTCTGTTTCTCCCTGCCGCAAAACTACGGTATCGGCATCGATAATTCTTGTCACAATGGCGGATAGAGTTTGGGCATTGCTACTTTGGGATGTTAGGGGAATAAGTGCAAATGTTATCGCCGTGACTAATCTGAAAATAGTAGGAATTTTGTGCATTTTTTTATTTATTGTGGAAAACAACCAAAATCATAAAATCAGAGGAGGCGCGATCGCCTTTCGGATGTTGAGTGAACGAATACCAAGAATAATCCGGAAATAATGGGTTATTTTTGACATAGTATAACACCAAACCATCCTCGATCGTCCGTCTGGGTTTGCAATATAGATAGACCTCGTTCTTGCACGTTTTGTTCCAAGGTATCGAGATTGAATTTTCGAGAAATTTCGGTTAGAATGCTTTCTCCTTGGCGAAATTCTACCGTTAAATCCAAAGATTCTAAACGCACTTGATGCGATCGCAGACAATCTAAATACATCTCAATCCGGCCTTCTTTTTCATTATAAATTGCTCGATGGACAAAGTTTTTTAGAGCGAAATTTCCCCGAAAGCGCCAATTAAGATGGGCAAGCATATTAAGGTTAAATGCTGCTGTTACTCCTTGGCTGTCATTATAAGCTGCTTCAAGAATAGCTTTGGGCTTTTGTAAATCAACACCGAGGAGAAAGTAATCTCCCGGTTGTAGGGCGTTAATAATTTGAGCTAAAAAGCGATCGCTTTGTTGGGGGTAAAAATTACCTAATGTACTGCCCAAAAATAAGATAATTCGTGTAGGTAGAGAAGAAGGTGTTAATTGTGCTAATGCTTGTTCGTAAGTGCCAACCAAACCGCGAACTTTTAAGGTAGAATAATCTGATAGTAATTGTTTGGCACTGGCGGCTAAAATTTCGCCACTGACATCAATAGGAACATAATTTAAAGATGAATATAATGTTTGATAAGCATTCAATAAAAACCGGGTTTTGCTAGAACTACCGCTTCCTAATTCAACCAATTCGCAATTTCCCGTTATAGAGGCAATTTCCAGCGCATATTCTTGCAAAATTCCGGCTTCCGTGCGAGTAGGATAATATTCCGGTAAATTGCAAATATCCTCAAACAAAAGAGAGCCTTTTTCATCGTAAAAATAGCGCGGTGGTAGCGTTTTTGCGCCTTGTTGTAATCCTTGGCGAACATCTTGTCCATTTTCTGTAGAGTCGATCGCCTTGATTTGTTCGAGATAGCGAATATGTAAGGAGTCGATCGCGGTTGGAGTTGTAATCATTATGGTAGAGAGTGTGAGAACTTTGTTGCCATTTTGAACCATACTACAATCGAGTTTTCCTTACAAGACAAACAGGACAGAAAAAAGCTAATTTCCCAAGTTCACACCATATCCACTTCTAACAACACTAAAAGAATACTCTAAAATTTCTGAGGATTGTCGGAGGGCTTCTTCTTCATTGGCAACCATCACGATGTTACACAGTCCAAAGGTATCAATATACCAGTAAAACCAACCGGATACTCCATCAAAGTTACACTCATCAACGTCAACTTGAAACCCTTCATAGGTTTTGGTCAGGAGGAAGGGAGAAGGAAACGCAAATAGCCCCAGAATACAAATTACAGGTAAGGCGCGATCGCCAATAGAGAATCCCTGGGGGAAAATAGCGTAGATTCTCTGAATTGTTTTTGAGAAAAGTTTCAGCATCTTAGATTAAGAGAGTGGCATTTAGGGACAGGGAAGAGTAAAAAGGAATGAGGAAATTAAATTCAAGGCGATCGCCTGACTAATTTTCCGACTCCGATCCTCTACCTCGCTATTTATCCAATTATGACAGTACCTTTTGTCGATCTTTCTCTACAACACCAACCCCTAGAAGCCAAGATTCAAGAAGCCCTCATGACGGTGGTTCGAGATGGGGACTTTATTTTGGGCAAAGCGGTGACGGAGTTTGAACGTGCTTTTGCGGCGGCTTCAGGGGTTAAATATGGGGTGGGGGTGAGTTCCGGTACCGAAGCGATCGCCCTGGGTTTGCAAGCGAATGGCATTGGGGTTGGAGATGAAGTTCTCATTCCCACTAACACCTTTATTGCCACGGTCATTGGGGCATTGCGAAGCGGTGCTAAACCAGTTCTCGTAGACTGCGATCCCGCAACGGCTTTAATCGATCTCGAAGCCGCAGCCAAAGCCATTACCCCTCAAACTAAGGGGATTATACCCGTTCATCTCTACGGACAGATGGTTTCTCCCTCTCGCCTGCAAGACTTCGCTAAAACCCACGATCTTCTGATTTTTGAAGATGCAGCCCAGGCTCATTTGGCGGAACGGGAGGGGAGAAAAGCGGGTACAATCGGTCAAGCTGCGGCTTATAGTTTTTACCCCAGTAAAAATTTAGGCTCTTTGGGGAATGGCGGTATCGTCCTCACCGATGAGGAAGCGATCGCCCAGAAAATACGCTGTTATCGCAACTACGGAGCCACACAAAAATATATTCACGAGGAATTAGGTACAAATAGTCGCCTCGACACCCTACAAGCTGCCATTCTCAATCTCAAACTGCCCCATCTCGAGGGCTGGAATCGCGATCGCAATCGTGCCGCTTGCAGTTATGATGCGGCTTTAGCGTCTTTAAATCAAGAGGGTATTACTCCTCTCCACAACCAAAGCGGAACCGGGCATATCTATCATCTTTACGTCATTCGCATTCACTCTTCCTGTCCCCTAAACCGGGATGAAATGCAAAAACAACTCGGCGATCGCGGCATTCAAACCGGCATTCATTACCCCATTCCCTGCCACCTACAACCCGCTTACAAGTTTCTGGGCTACCAAAAAGGGAATTTTCCTCATGCCGAGAAATTATGCCAAGAAATCCTTTCTTTACCCATGTATCCAGGGCTAACGGAAGACGATATTGCGATCGTTGTCGCCGCTTTGCAAGATATTTTGACATCCTCCCCGCTCTAAAGAGACGGGGATTCCCCAAACAAATTCAATTGAATCCATTCAGGGGCGGTTGACGCTTCACTGGATGGTGCTTCCTTGGCGGAAGTCTGACCCGTTCCTCCACGTCCATTTATAGTCTCAGAATGTCCTCCCGCGACTTCAATGTTTATTGCGGCATTCTCATCTCTATCATGTGTTTCTCCGCACCAGAGACAAGTCCATTCACGAATCGATAGGTCTAATTTACCTCCTCTTTGCCTGCATGACGAGCAGGTTTGAGAAGTGGGTTCCCATCGGTCAATAACCTTGAAATTGCGACCGTACTTATCAGCCTTGTTAGACAGCATGGTTCTAAATTCGCGCCATCCCAAGTCGCTAATTGCACGAGATAGCTTACGGTTTTTCATCATGCCACTCACGTTCAAATCTTCTACAGCAATCGATTGGTTTTCTCGAATTGCTTTAGTTGATAATTTGTGAAGAAAATCCGTGCGGGTGTCTTTGATTTTGGCGTAGAGTTTAGCAACTTTTTTACGTGCTACTTCACGACGTTTGCTACCTTTCTGTTTCTTGGAAAGTTTACGCTGCAATTTTCTCAATCGCTTGAGATTTTTCTTTAACGGCTTAGGTGCTTTGACTTTTTTACCATTGCTAAAGGTCGCAAAAGTGCTGATTCCTAAATCAATACCGCAAGACTTTTCAATCTTGGGTAATGGTTCTGGAATGATTTCTACAACGAAACTCAGA
>NZ_JAYGHV010000200.1:0-6915 GCF_034932145.1 Spirulina sp. 06S082
GTGCCTGGTTCGGGATTATTTCAAAAAATACAGGTTAAGGGATTATTTGAACTCGGCGCAAATACAAGCATTGATGCCAGCTTGATCGTAAGCCAATCGACATTTTCGCAACTGTTTAATCGCAATTTGAATGATATAGATTTGGGGATTATAAAAATTAAAGAAGGTACTGATATTAAGGAAACAATTACCAAACTAAAAAATTATTTACCCTCAGATATTAAAGTTTATTCTAAACCCGATTTTATTGCTTATGTAAAAGAGTTTTACGAACACGGAACCGCAATGGGAATTATCTTTCGCTTTGCTTTAATTGGCTCAATTGTCGTGGGTATCGTGATTTTATACCAAATTCTTTATCAAAAAGTTTCTAAACATCTGCCAGAATATGCTACGCTAAAAGCAATTGGTTATAGTCATCAATCTTTGGTCATTATTGTTTTAGAGGAGGCATTTTTACTGGCATTTCTAGGATATATTCCAGGCTTAATTTTGTCTGTATTGGTCTATGATTTTCTCGCCAAATCAACCAGTATGTCCATTTTTATGCAGTTTAATACGGTTCTCAGCGTTCTCTTGTTAACCTGTGGTATCTGTCTCATTTCTGCAAGTTTAGCCGTACAAAAACTGAAAGAAGTCGATCCTGTTGAGATTTTTAGTTGAATTTTATGTTAGAAACAAACATTTTCAAAACCAATATTGTTGAGATCGATCGCCTCAATCATTATTATCGAGAAGGCGGACAAAGAAAGCAAGTTTTATCTGATGTAAACTTGGCGATTCAGTCTGGAGAAACCCTACTTTTAACAGGAGAGTCTGGTTCTGGTAAAACAACTTTACTCTCCTTAATTGGCTGTTTGCGTTCTCTCCAAGAAGGTAGCCTAAAAATCTTCGATCGCGAATTATTTGGCATTCAAGAAACCAAACTATTTAAACTTCGCCGTCATATCGGTTTTATCTTTCAACATTTTAATTTGTTGGATTTTATGAACATCGAGCAAAATGTGCAAATCTCTCTGGAATTACAAGCTGATTTTTCACCAGGAAAAGCCAGGAGAATGAGTCGAGAAGTTTTAGAAAAAGTTGGACTAGGGAATAAATTTCACGCTTATCCGAGGCAATTATCAGGAGGTCAAAAACAGAGGGTTGCGATCGCCAGAGCCTTAGTGCATTCCCCGCAATTAATCTTAGCAGATGAACCCACGGCTGCTTTAGATAGTAAAACAGGTTTAGAAGCGATCGAACTGATTCAAAATCTCGCCAGAGAACAAGGAAGTGCTGTGTTAATTGTTACTCACGACCAACGTATTTTTCATGTTGCCGATCGCATCATTCAATTAGAAGACGGTCGTTTAAAAAGAGGTTATAGTGAAGAAGCAGCCCTCGGATTATCGGAATTAACCGAACGAGAATTACATCGGTTGGCGACCAATTTTAATTTTAAAGTTCGCACTTATCAGCCAGGAGAAATTATTGTTCGTGAAGGCGATCGCTCCCCAGAATTTTATATTCTTATTCAAGGTACTGTAGAAGTGTTCCAACAATTACACAATGCTCATAAAGTCGTTCTCAATCGACTCGAAAGAGGGGATTATTTTGGGGAAATTGCGATGCTAATGGGACAGCGATCGCCAGCTACGGTGCAAGTTGTTTCTAATACTCCTGTCAAAATTCTGGTGATTAACCGGAAAGTCTTTCTCGATACGGTTTCCGATTCGGGATTGACAAAAGCTGTGTTATTACAACAAATGTTAAAGCGCTTGAAAATATCGGCGAGTTTAAATTAATTTTGCCTTAATTGTTCTCTGTAGCGATCGCAAAAAGGCAAAAAAGGTTAAAATCTTGAGAATACCATCATCGTAGACCAAACTAAGGACAAGGAGAGAATCAAACATGACTGGATTACAAAACATAGCTCTAGGTGCGGGGTGTTTTGCGATCGCGTTTATTGTCAGCAGTTTTATCGAATACTGGCTGCACCGATTGATGCACTATTCTCAATCTATTGGTAAGCGCCATCGGGATCATCACAAGCGCAATGAAGGACAAGGGGTAATAGGGGAATTTAGGGATTATGTTAAGGGGGGATTTCTGGTTATGTGTTTGCCCTTTTTCATTTCTTTTTCTGTTGGGCTAGGTTGGCTTTTGGGTGCCGTAGTTTATGCTGCTTTTTCTGCTTATGCCCATCAACTACAACACGAAAATCCCACAAAATGTTTCTGGATGAAAATGCCGGTTCATTATGTTCACCATAAGTACAATCAATGGAATCATAATTTTGGTTTGGCGGTAGATTGGTGGGATTATGTTTTTGGCACTTATAAGGCTACAGAATGGCTAACGGATGAAGAATTAAACCAACAACCCAAGAACTATTTACAACTCCGTTGGTGGTAAGAGATGCGCGGAGAATAACATATTTCCCCTGCGTCTTGTAACGACGCGGGGTCTAATTTCTAGTCTAGTGGTCTGTCATACTCAAAATGACGAGTATAGCTCGATCCGCCAGGGATTGAAATGAGTGCATCTCAGTTTTGTAAAAATAGCGAGCAAGATGCTCGCACTGCCTGTATAATAGGGTCAAGTGTATCCACTCTTTTTTTGAGGCCATGGTACAACAACTCCAATCTCTCTCCATTGAAGACGAACTTCTTTATCCTGACAGCGACGGTAAACCTTTGGCTGATAATACGATCCAATTACGTTTAATTTTCACGATCAAAGGGGGTCTTGATGCTCTCTTTAAGGACAGAACTGATGTTTTTATTGCTGCGGATCTCTTCTGGTATCCGGTACGATTGACAAAACAGCAGATTTTAGAACAAGAAGAACCCCAAAGACAAGCACCAGATGTGATGGTGGTATTGGGGCGACCCAAAGGAGATAGGGGGTCTTATATGCAGTGGAAAGAGGATAATATTGCTCCGCAAGTGGCGTTTGAAATCCTTTCTCCTGGTAATAAGAAGAAGGATATGGATGTTAAGTTTAAGTTTTATCAACAGCATGGCATCCAAGAATATTACTTGTACAATCCGAAAAAGAATCGGCTACAGGGATGGCTGAGAAAAGGGAAAAAGTTAGAAGAAATTTCTAAAATGGAGGGGTGGAAAAGTCCACTTTTGGGGATAAAATTTAGCACGATTGAGGAGGATTTGGTATTATTTCATCCTAATGGGGAGCGTTTTGTGGATTTTGTTGAGGTGGTCGAACAACGCGATCGCCAACAACAAAGGGCTATTCTCGCTGAAGATGAACGCGATCGCCAACGACAAAGAGCTAATATTGAAAAGCAAAGAGCAGAAAGAGCTGAATCTGACTTACAAAAAATGAGGGATCGTCTTTTACAATTAGGAATCGATCCTGATTCTCTTCCTTAATTTCTAGAAGTGCGATCGCATCATTAAATAAGTTCAATCAGAAGAGAATAGAACCCGATCGCCGGAATTATTGCGAAGAAGGAGAGAGAATACTTTGACGAATAATATCGCCATCTTTAAGGGGTTTAGCGCTATTAATAACAAAGAGATCGCCGTCAGAAATACCAGAGAGAATTTCTACTTTTCCATCTACGCGATCGCCAAGAAAAACCTCTCGCGTTACCACCCGATCTTCCCCTTGGAGGACAAATAAAACTCCTTTTTTATTATCTAATTTGTTTTCTTCTCTTTTTTGTAATGCTCTTTCAGGTATAATAATCCGAGGTTGTTGTTGAGGGGCAAAAGTAACTCGCGCGAGTAAACCACTACCAACGCGATCGCTAAAATTAGGAAATGTCACCTCAACAGGAATTTGGCGAGAAGTAGGGTCAGCAACGGGAGAAATGCGGGTTACTCTGCCAGGGAAATTGCGATCGCCAAAGGCATCTAATTGCACCTTAACCGGTTGTCCCACCCCAACCCCCGATAAGTCCAATTCCGAGAGAGGCACGATCGCCTTGATCTGACTAAAATCACCTAGTTTAAGAACTTCTTCCCCAGCAGTCACTAAGTTTCCCGGTTCGCTAATTCTTTCTAAAACTAGCCCATTGATGGGAGAATTTAAACGAGCGAAGGTTTGGCGCTGCTGTTCTCGTGCTAGGATCGCCCGTTGTGCGGCTAATTGTCCTAAACTGGCCTCAATTGCTCTTTCTTCGGTCTTAATGTTCTCTCGCGCTGCATTGACGGTTTGTTCGGCAACTTCTACCGCAGTTTGAAACAATTCTGCTTCTCGCTGAGAAACCGCGCCATCTTTGGCTAGAGTTGCATAGCGTTCTGCATCATTTTTAGCCTGTTCCCATTCTATTTTAGCTCGTTCGAGTGCCGTGCGAGCATTATTCACTTGAGTGAGACCTCGTTCGATCTCTGCATTAAAAGCGGCAAGTTGTGCCTCGGCTTCATTGACACTGGCGGCTAAAATACTATCATCCAATCTCGCCAAAACCTGCCCCTGACGAACGCGATCGCCAACATCAACCCCCAAAACTAACAATCTTCCCTCAACTTGGGAACGAAGGGAGACAATTTTTAGGGGTTGAGTCGTGCCAATATATTCAATAGGATTGGCTAAACCACCCGATCGCGCTATCTCTACATTTACCGCGATGGGTTGTCCGTCTTCTTCTTGTTGGGGTTGCGATCGCGCTGCATTTTCCTCCTTATTGCCACATCCTGTAACAGAAATGAGAAGAGGAAGAATTAATAAGGCGATCGCATGGCTGAGTTTTGGCATAATTGTCACTGGCAACTCTCATTTAATGTACTCGATCATCCTTTATAGTGCATGACTCCCACGAGAGATTGTAAATCAAAATCGCGATCGCGCCCACTCAAACAGACTCCAGAACTGACAACGGTTAGATCCAGTTTATCAATTGCGGAACTGTGTAACTCTCCGTTGGCGGTTCTCCATTCGACTTGCCAATATTCCCCGCGATCGCGAAAATGCTCTAATTGCCCTCCTCCTTGCTGCAAGGCTTCTCGCAGACGATTTTCGCCATTTTCGACACCTTGTTGAATTTGACGGCGATCGCGGGGTCTTTGACGGTGCGATCGCCGATTTTGTCTGGTTTCCTGCACTGCTTGACGGTGCTGAATTTGGCGCTGTCCCGCTTCACTGCGCTGCCACGCGATGTTATAAGTAGTTTGCATTTCCGGGGTCATGCCGGCGAAATGCAGGCTATCTGGGAGGGTTTCCTGGCGTAAGGCTTCTCGCAATTGTTCCCCAATTTGAGGATCGGCACGGCGATCGCCTTCATCAAACCAGCAGATTTTACCGTCAACGCGGGCGATAATACTTTCTAATTGTCCGCCATCATTGACAAGATGAACGGGGATGGGTTTAACTGTCCCAAAACGCTGTTTCATATTCGACTCATTCACAGGATAAGCCAGCCAAGTTTGCCCTCGTAAAGGATAAAGCAAGCGCAAACGAAAAGGTTTTAAAAGCTGTAAATATGTAGCAAGTTGAGGTAAATTTGGTGCATCGATCGCCTCTGCAACTTGGCGATCGATCGGCAGAAAAATGCCCCAGCCTTCAAAATCTCTCGGGCGAGTTTCAAAAGTATAAATGATATTGCCGATCGCCGTGCGAACTTTTCCTCCCCCAACACAAGGGGCAAGAAATTCGCGATCGCGCAATTGGTCTTCTGCGGCGGCCAGTTGGTTAATAAGTTTGTTAATATCAGTCATGGGCAGAAAAAGAGCAACGGCACTTTTCCTAATTGTAATCTAAAAAGAAAAAAGATGCTGCTCTTTTTCCCGATTGATAATTAATAATTAATAATTACTCATTGAAAATGGACTGGCAAGAAATTTCTGGAAATTGGCTAATTGTTCCCGATAATACGATGGGAATCGTTCATTTTTTGGGCGGTGCATTTATTGGCACTGCCCCCCATTTAACCTATCGTTGGTTATTGGAAAAATTGGCAGAAGCGGGTTTTCTGGTTATTACAACCCCTTGTTTAAATACTTTCGATCATATTGCGATCGCCAGAGATGTTCTCAACCGTTTTGAGACGATTCTCGATCGCCTCTACTATCGTAAAATTGTAACCAATCGTGCTTTACCGATCTACGGTGTGGGTCATAGTTTGGGCTGCAAACTGCATTTATTAATTGGCAGTTTATACGAAGTCGAACGAGGAGGAAATATTCTCATTTCTTACAATAATTTTCCCGTTAATCGTTCGATTCCTTTCGCAGAACAGTTACAGTTAACCCCTACATTCAATTTAAAATTTACTCCCTCTCCCGAAGAAACAAACGAGTTAATTGCCCAAGATTATCAAGTTAGGCGCAATTTTTTAATTAAGTTTAGAAAAGATACAATTGACCAAACCTACGATCTACATCCAGTTTTACAAGCACGCTTTCCCGATCTGGTTTCTTTACAAGTTTTACCTGGAAATCATATTACACCGATTAACCAAGAAATTAATTGGCAAATTGGCGAAACTTTTACCCCGATCGATGCGATCGCCCAATGGTTTAAACAGGAAACAACCAAAGATTTACAACGACTTAAACAGGAACTTATTCTCTGGTTAAATCCTTTTGATGAAGATCGCTTTTTTCTGTAAGTTGTTTTGGGTGCGCGATCGTAAGGTTAATTTAAACAGATTAAGATTAACCTTCCAAACCCAATTGCTGTTTTAATTTATCTGGTACATTAATCGCTGTTTCCAGTCCTTGAACCCCTTCCCAATTTGTTGTTTCATCCCAACGAATATCTCCCCATATTTCATTGCTGAGATTTGCACCAGTGAGGTCTGCACCAGTGAGATTTGCACCAGTGAGGTCTGCACCAGTCAGGTCTGCACCAGTCAGGTCTGCACCAGTCAGGTCTACGCCAGTGAGGTTTGTGCCAGTTATATCTGCGTAAGTGATATCTGCGTAAGTGAGGTTTGCGAGAGTGAGGTTTGCGAGAGTGAGGTCT
>NZ_JAYGHV010000201.1:0-6773 GCF_034932145.1 Spirulina sp. 06S082
TTGCGATCGCGATCGCAACTCCAACTGTAAGAGTGAAAAAGAAAGGAGATTCATTAGTTTCTTGTTCCCTAGAGTTTTCCACAAATCTTAAAATTTATCAAGAGATCGATCGCAAAGCACTTTTTAATCTCAATTCTGACCTAAGAGGAAAGTTTCTTGGTCAATCTTTCATATCTAACCAGAAAATCAAGATTAACTTACAACTTAACCCTTTCTTGCTGGCTCAATTAGAACCTCATGCCCATAATATCCGAGAAACTGCCATTTATTTAGAAACTTTAGGATCGCAGTCAACACAGAATGTTTTAGTGTCAACAGAGAGTTGGTTTGCAATATCAGTCCAACAACAGCAGAAACAAACAACAACGGGATATCATACTTTTTGGAAATTTGTGCAGTTAGGAGAAGCAACAGAAGATTTTCGCGTGGAAGACTTTTTAAATGGGATGTTGGATTTCTTACAAGAGACAACAGATTTTGATTTTGCAGAAATGGAAGAAGATATTGCAGAAGGTTTGGAATTATATCAAAAATTGAGTCAAATAAAGGCTTCTCATCCCAATCGAGACTTGCAGCCTTTGATCGAACAACTGACTAAAAATTTACGAGTAGAAACAAATCTTATGGAAGGAAAAGATTTGTCTCAAACATTGGTAAATATTGAGAATGATAATCCTTTAATTGATTGGTCATCCTTATTTAAGCCTACCAACCAGAGCCAAAATTCAACTTCTAGTCCCAGCGAAGATTTATCTATTGCAGACGATTTACAACCTCTATTTGAGGAATTCACCGATAAACTAGCAGACCCCAATAAAAATCAATTATTGCAAATTGCGGAATCTTTTTTTGTTCGAGAAGATTGGAAAATTTATTATACTGATGATTCTCCTAGTTTTCATGTCCAAGCAAAAGGAATTCATGGAGAGTGGACTTGTTTAGTTCAGATTAATGAACCTCACGAACAATTTCTATTTTATTCTTATTGTCCCTTATTTATTCCGGAGGATTGTAGACCAAAAGTTGCAGAATTTTTAGCAAGGGCAAATATAGAGATAGTTATCGGGAATTTTGAGTTAAACTACGATCGCGGAACTATTCGTTATAAAACCAGTATTGATGTTGAAGGAAGTCATTTAGCGCCGTCAATGGTTAAACAACTCGTATATACTAATATTGAGATGATGGATCGCTATTTACCGACTCTCAAACAAGTTATCGATCAAAAGATAGCCCCTCTGGAAGCAATTCATCAAGGAACTCAAAATTAGTGATTCTAGCTTGAGAAAAAAATATAGATAAACAATGGACAAACAAGCGATCGCCGCAATTCTTAACTCAAAAAAAATAAGTCTATTCGATCCTCCTGCGATCGCCGCGAATTCTTTCAACGGTTCCATTATTGATGCGGTGATTCACTACTTCACCCTCAATGATTGGAGTTGCGATCGCGAAGAAGTTAACCTTCTCCACAGTAACTTTCAAATTGATGGCGATCGCTGGGATTGCTACATTCAATCTTTTGAAGAACAAGGCCGGCTTCTCATCTACTCAATTTTACCCGTTATTGCTGCTCGGGATACACTGGCCGCAATCTTAGAATTAACAGCCAGAATTAACTATGAGACTGCGATCGGCAGTTTTGATTTAGATTGCGATACCGGTTTTATTGCTTATAAAACCAGTATCGATATTAAAAATAGTCATCTCGATTTGGCCTTAATTAGGAACTTATTGCAAGCTAACACTGAAACATTAGTTTACTATTTACCTGCTTTCCGAGCTATTATTGAAGGTAAAAATTCACCGCTTGAAGTGATTACGCATTATTAGAAATGAAAAAACTTCTTGTCACCGGATCTAGTGGTTTTCTCGGCTGGAATTTATGTCAAATTGCAACACAACAAAATTGGCAAGTTTTCGGAACTTATAGCACTCATGCAATTAATATTCCTAAAGTATTATCGCAAAAAATTGATTTAACTGATTTTCAAGCACTGAAAACACTGTTTGCAGAAATTCAACCCGATGCAGTTATTCATGCTGCTGCTGCTTCAAAACCTAATTATTGTCAAACTCATCCTCAAGAATCTTATCGCATAAACGTTACCGCTTCCTGTTATATTGCCGATCTATGTGCAGAAGTTGAGATTCCTTGTGCTTTTACCTCCACCGATCTTGTCTTTGATGGTTTAAATCCACCTTATAGGGAAGGCGATCGCGTCTGTCCAGTCAGTATTTATGGCGAACAAAAAGTATTAGCAGAACAAGGAATATTAGAGCGCTATCCGAAAACGGCTATTTGTCGAATGCCCCTAATGTTTGGTATTGCTTCCCCCCATTCTCCTAGTTTTATTCAATCATTTATTGCCAAACTCCGTCAAGAGGAAGAATTAACTTTATTTGTTGACGAGTACCGAATGCCTGTCAGTGCAGAAACTGCAACTCATGGATTGTTTTTGGCACTTGAAAAAGCAACAGGAATTTTACATTTAGGAGGCAAAGAACGCTTATCTCGGTACGAATTTGGCTGTTTAATGACAGAAGTTTTAGAACTACCCAAAACAGGCTTAAAAGCCTGCTCTCAAAAGGATGTAACTATGGCTGCCCCTCGACCTGCCGACCTCGCTATGGATAGTTCAAAAGCCTTTACTTTAGGCTATAATCCCCCAACTATACGCGAAGAATTAGCAACCTTAAAAGGAAAGGTGTAAAACTAGATAACATTATTACTTTTTCTTTTCCTTATATCTTGCATCTGCATATTTTTTCATAACACGATTAAACGTTTTTGCAACTCCCGTCCCTTTTGCTGCACTCACCAACGCAACAGAAAAATCGATTTGATGTTCCGGTTTAGCAATTTTGTCACAAGCATCGCGGATATTATATTCAATCCGTTTGAACAAATTGCGTGCATATTCTTCTACATTAGCCAAACTAACCCCAGGAATACAGCCCATCGCGACGATTTGCTCCAGCAAATCCATCTTATTAATAATTAAAGTAACACATAAAAGATTCTTGCTATAAACCGTTGCAAAAACAATTTCTAAAATTGCGGGAACAATATATTCAAGATGCTGTTCGACTCGTTTGCGAATCTTAGTTTCGGTATCAACTGCCAACCATTCAACTAATTCATTAGTATCTAATGGTTTGCCATTTTTTTCAATCCGAGGGGCAATATCAACAATAAACAGAACCCCATTCACCAAACGCTTATCTGGTAAACCAATGACTTGTGGAGAAGCATTCAGGGTATTCTGAGAGGGAGATTGACCTTGATAATCAGAAACAACAATTCGGCACTGTCGTTTCGTTTCCAAATCTAAATATTTTTCAGCAGTATAAAAGGCAAAAAATTTGGTTGCTTGTTCGGGTCTGACTTCTCCACCCAACCAACTTTTGATAATGGTTGTTTTCCCACTCCCCCCGCGACCATAAAGATAGAAGCGACTCGCAGCTTTCTTCAGCATGGAATCATTGCGAAGATTATCTACCAAGTCCCGGTAGATTTCTGTCGTCGCACCTACGGAGATAATGGCAAATACGGCAACCAACAAAAGGCTGATTAAGATCGGTCCTGTTGCCGTACCCGATCCATTGAGTAAAATAACGACAAATGTGGCACAAATCACCAACAATACAAAAATTAATATCTTGCGTCCTCTCATTGTATAATTCCGGGTACGATGGGTATGGAAGTCATTTTACGTTAATATACAGTAAATATCCCTGAAGATATTCTCTTTAACTCTATACAAGAGTTTTTTTTCAATCGCTATTATTGTGATAGGTATGGGGGATTTATCTATACTTCTCTCGAGTTTGATGGGATTTCCGGATCAAGAGAAAAGTTCTCACGAGATAGGGATTGTATCTAACAAAAGCGATCGCAGTTCGCTTGTGTTGTTAATCTTGGTTGTTAATGTTACTTAGCTTCCATCCAGTTTTTCCCTCCACGCACGTCTACAACTAAAGGAATGCTTAATTCCACAGCATTTTCCATCGTATCTCGAATTTGCGGTTCTAATTCTTCCCATTCTTCTGGTGGAATTTCAAAGACTAATTCATCGTGAACTTGCAACAGTAATTTGGCCTGATAATTTTGCAGGATTTCATGTAATTTAATCATGGCAATTTTAATGATATCTGCACTCGATCCCTGTATGGGGGCATTTGCAGCAGCCCTCAAGAGTTGTGAATCTCCCTGAGAAAGGTTTTTAAGGTTATCAAGATCGATCTCCTTGGGTTTGAGACCTTTGAGTTTTGTTACGCTGCTGCCAGCAAAATTAAAGTAGCGGCGACGTTTGAGCCAAGTTTCCACATAACCAAAGGCGATCGCTTCTTTTTTCATGCGTTCTAAATAGGCGAATACATTAGCATAGCGTTCTCGGTAGCGATCGATAAAGATTTTCCCTTCTTTGGAATTGACTCCTGCTTCTCGGGCAAAACGCTGGGCACCCATCCCATAAATTACCCCAAAATTAATCGTTTTTCCTAAACGGCGTTCGTCGGGGGTAATTTCTTCTTTTTCAAAGAGCAATTGTGCGGTGACGCGGTGGACATCCTGACGGTTGTGGTATGCTTCAACAAGGATGGGTTCTTGGCTCAAATGGGCGAGGATTCGCAGTTCAATTTGGGAGTAGTCTGCGGAAACTAATTGCCATCCTTCTCGAGGTAAAAAGGCTTTACGGATTTGCCTGGAAAATTCGCTACGAATGGGAATATTTTGTAAGTTAGGATTGGAGGAGGAGAGTCGCCCTGTGGAGGTGACGGTTTGATTAAAATGGGTGTGAATGCGCCCGGTTTTGGGATGAACAAGGGCGGGAATTGCATCGACATAGGTTGATTTTAGTTTGGACAGGGTACGATATTCGAGAATGCGATCGATGACGGGGTGATCTCCTTTTAATTTCTCTAAGGTTGCATGGTCTGTTGAGTATCCTGTTTTAGTTTTGCGGCTCTTTGTGATACTCAATCCTAATGTTTCAAAAAACAATTTACTCAACTGTTTGGGGGAGCCTAAATTAAATTCTTCTCCCGCTTCTTCATAAGCATTTTTCTCGATATTTGTCAAGTCTTTTCCTAACTGTTCGGATAGTTGTTTGAGGTAGTCGGTATCGATACGAATTCCTCGATCTTCCATTGCGGAGAGAACGGGTTCTAGCGGCTGTTCAACTTCTAAAAGTAGTTCTTCTAATGCGGGAATTTTTGTTAGTTCTGCTCTCAATTTTGGGACGAGACAAAAGGTTGCATAAACATCCATGCCGCAATATTCAGCAACTTGAGAAACGGGGAGATCGGAAATGTTTTTACCTTTGGGAATCTCTAAATCTTTGTAACTTTTTGCTTCAATTTCAGTTAAATATTTTAGGGATAAATCCGTTAGATTATGAAAGCTATCTGGGTTAATAATATAACTTGCCAACATGGTGTCAAAAACAACACCTTTTAATTTAATTCCTTGATAAAAAAGAACGAGGCGATCGAATTTCGCATTTTGTAGCGATTTGGGATATTTTTCACTTTCGAGAATAGGCTTCAAAGTCTCTAAAACCAATGTTTTATCGAGTTGCTTTCCCTCTTTATGAGCGAGGGGAATATAAGCCATATCAACGAGATTTTCTCCCCAACAACAGCCGATTCCAACTAATTCAGTATCGCGAGGTTCGAGGGAACTGGTTTCAGTGTCCCAAGCTACAGGAATTTCAGGATTAATATAAGTTTTTAAGCGGTCTACTAACGCTGTTAATTTTGCTTCGGTATCGATTATTTCTGGTGTAATGAGAGATTTTTCTTCCTCTTGAGCTTTTTCGGTTTCTTCTGCACTAAAAAAGGATGTATCGCCGTCTTCAGATGTTTCTATCTCCAAGGAAGTTGATTCTGTAGAATTGCTTCCGAATTGTTCTTGTAATTTGTCAAGTTGTTGGCTGATTTTACTTAATTCGAGTTGTTCTAATAAAGGCTGTGCTTGCTGAAAGTTTAAACCTTCAAGTTTCAGATCGTTAACTTTAACTTCTAAAGGAACATCGATTTTAATCGTTGCCATAAACTGGGAGTGTTTGGCATCTTCTTGTCCTGTTTTGAGTTTCTTTTGATTTGCGCCTTTAATTTGCTCGATATTCTCATAAGTTTTCTCTAAAGTTCCGTATTCTTTGAGCAATTTAACGGCGGTTTTCTCGCCAATTCCTCTAATGCCAGGAATATTATCGGATTTGTCACCACACAGGGCTTTATAATCAATAACTTGTGCAGGAGTGACTCCTAATTTTTCTTCAACTTCTGCGGCATGAAATTCCTTTAGTCCCGATCGCGCACTTTTAATTGCTCTCGGGTCTAAATAAATTACACTAATCTGTTTTTCATCATCAACAACTTGAAATAAATCCCGATCGCCAGTCATAATTTTAACCCGATATCCCGCTTGACTTCCTTGCAGAGCTAAAGTACCGAGAATATCATCCGCTTCGTATCCAGGTTTGGAGATCGCCGTCAAATTTAACCCTTGTAAAAGTGCTTGTAAATTCTTCATGTCCGGAATAAAATCATCCGGTGTTTCCTTGCGATCGGCTTTGTAGGTGGGATCTGCTTGATGGCGAAAGGTGGGTTCAGATGTATCGAAGGCGATCGCCAAAAATTCTGGCTTTTCCACTTGTATCGCTTGTAAAAGAGACTTGAGAAAGCCAAAACAAATATTAGTGGGAATTCCCGCAGAAGTCCGCAAACCGCCATCTCGTCCCTTCGCAAAGGCATAATAAGAACGGAAA